>JAHFEM010000330.1 GCA_023248505.1 Nitrospirota bacterium | reverse complement strand
AGAACGGCGCCGCCTTGATTCCCCAGGTCCGCTCGAACACCTCCGGGAGCAGAAGCATCGCCATGTCGCAGCGGACGCCGTCGCAGCGGTCGGCGATCTTCAGCAGCTCCCCCGTCATCGCCTCCTGCAACGGGGGATGGCCGTAATTGAGCTGGAACGTGTCGGGCCATCCCGGAAAGTAGGGATCGCGGCCGTAGGCCATGATGCGATCGGCGCGATCGGCGCGATCCCCCGATCCGCCCACGCGGGTGTAGTTCCCCGGCTCCCGGGAGAGATCGGTTTCTCCCCCCGACACGTAAAAGTCGGGGTGTTGCTCTACCCAGCGGTGATCGCTCGCCGTATGGTTCGGGATAAAATCGAGCAGCAGCTTGAGCCCTCTTGTCTTCAGCCGCTTGCGCAAGCGGGCCAGCGCCGGATCGCCGCCGAAAGTCGAATGGACCGAATAATCGACCACGGAAAAAAAAGAGCCGGTGATATCTTCCTCCGAGAGATCGGGGAGGAGCGCCTGAAATTCCCGTCGCCATTCGGGGACCGACCGGGAGACCTCCCGGCCTTTGGCCCCCGTTTGCCAGACGCCGAGGAACCAGACCCAGTCGAAGCCCCTCGCCGCCAGGGCGTCCAAATCCGAGTCGGGGATGTCGTCGAGCGTGGCGGGGCGACCCCGTTTCCGCGAGAGCTTCGTCAAATAAACCCGCGTGTTGATCTGATAAAGGGCCGGATACCGTAATCGTTGGTTCATCAAACGTCTCCTTCGCGAGGGGGAGGCGGCTCGCTCAGAATCGGAACGAGATGCCCGCGAACATCCCTTCAAAGTCGAGATCGATCTCGTTGTCGAAGGGAAGCGCTTCGTTTTCCATATCGACCGACAACCACCGATATCCGGCCTCGATGCCGAAGACATCGTTGAACTCATATCCCAAAAAGGTGATCGCTTGCCAGGTGAAGTTTGATTTAACGTCGTCCCCCTTCACGCCGAACCCGCCGACATCCCCCCGCGCCCCAAAGAGAATGTGGTCCGTCAAATAGGTCACCAAACGGAGTCCCACGAACGGTTCGGTCAGGTGGACGTTCTCTTCCCTCTCCGTGATAAAAAACGGAGAGGAAATGTCTGTCTCCTGCTCGATCCCCCAGTACCTTCCGCCGACCATGAGATCGACATACGCCGCCGGGTGCTTTCGCACCACTCCCCACTCTCCCAATCGAAAGAACCCGCCGAATTCGATCATCGAAAATTTCAGGGTGAGGTCGACGTCGGTTAGGAGAATCGATCGACTCTCTTCCAGCTTGAAATAGTTCGGCTGGACGAAGAGACCGAATCGCCCAAATCGTGCCTCCATCTGCACCATGCCTGCAAATTCCGTATTGTCGAGAAGCGCATCGACCCCGATATCGGCGTTCGCCGTTTGTTGTCCGATCGTCACATCGCCTTCGATGTTGGGAAACCAGGCGTAGGGAACGATTGTAAACTCCCGTCGATCGGCGCCGCTCTCCTCAGCGAATGAGCGGGTTCCAGGGACAAGGAGAAGCAGCAACGTCGCAACGAATAGAATTCTCTTTATGGCGTTCATGAGTCCCTCCTGTCTGAGGTTGGGAAAATGGGTTGCGTTCTTTCCATCCAGTTTCTCGATGAGGACCGGCCTCCTCTTGTCATTAGGCCGCGGACTCCGAGCGATCGGCGCCGGTCTTCTGCGTCGGCCGGGCCGAGGCCGAATACCATCGCTCCTTGGGAACCACTTTGGGGCTCGCCGAATCGCTCTCATACGCCGGCGTCATGATCTGAACCCCGTATTCGTTGAACTGGTCGAGGATGTTGCGATGCAGCTCTGAGTAGAGGCGGTTCATCTCCAGAGGGTTGTCGCAGTAGACGTTGATCTCGTAGGTGACGCAGAAGTCCCCGAGCGTTTTGACCAGGACAAAGGGGGACGGTTCCTTGCGCAGGCCCGGCGTCCGGTCCGCCGCGCGGAGAAGGATCGCTTCGACCTGCCGCCAAGGGGTCTCGTAGCCGATGCCGACAGTGGTATGCAGAATCACCCCTCGTGAGCGGGCATGGGTGCTGTAATTGAGGATATCGGTGTTCACCATCACCGAATTCGGAACGACGACCTCCTCGTTCTTGACCGTTCGCAGGTGGGTCACGATCAGGGGGGTCTCGGTCACCTCGCCGGTGAAGTCGTTGACCTGGATGAAATCTCCGACTTTATAAGCCCGGCGGTAGATCATTGTATAGCCGGCGATCAGGCTTGAAATAAGGGAGGTCGACCCGAGCGAAACAAGGAAGCCGAGAAAGATCGACAACCCCTTAAATGCCGTCGAGTCCGAACCGGGAATATAGGGATAGGCCACCATGATTGCGAAAATGACGATCAGGAGGCGAATAATCTTGAACGTCGGCAATGCCCAATCGCGGTCGAACGAGGCCAGGGTAATCGTCCCCTGATCGATGCCGGCGAAAAAAAACCGGATGAGTTTCAGGGCAAAGCGCACCAATAGGATCAGGATTGCGATAAATGCCAAACCCGGGAGGGCGTCGAAGAGTCCTTCGGCCATGACCCGAAGCGGGTTTAAGAGGATCTCGATGAGCCGCCGGGAGAGCGGCCGGGTCCATGGGTAGAGACCAAGGACAAAATGGAGGTAGAGGAAGGCGGCCACCGCCGCCAGGAAAAACAGAATCCCATTGAGAAGCGCCCGAATCGCGCTCCAGACTTGTCCCGCCTGAATGACCGCATGAGTGTGCGCTTCCAACGTTTTTATCCGCAGCTGGAGCCGCCGCTCGACAATCAGATCGAGTTTCCTGAACGCCCATCGGAGCCCAACCAGCAGCAGCACAAAGCCGAGCGTCGCGCCGAGCGCGTAAGCGGTGTGGAGCATCAGCAGACGCGGGCTCCGGTCTTCTCGATAGGAGGCGATCGCCTTCACGATCCGAGAGCGTATCACCTCCGCATGAATCCGACGCGGCACCCCCTCGATGACGGCATCGGCATCGAGTACTCTCATCACCGGCCGATCGCCCGCCACGATCTCGGCGCTCTCCTCCCCTTCGACGACGCGGAGCGACTCGGGGGGGAGTGTCCGGTCGGCCGCGATCGCCTCGATTCGCTTCGCGATCTCCCGCGCCCGCACCCCGGCCGGATAGGCGGTGACGCCCCGGACCTCGAAGAGGAGCTCGCCGTCCAGCATGACCGGCGCCCGCTCCACCGTCGCGGTCGCATCGCTCTCGGACGGCGCCGGCGCGGAGCGATTCTCCTCCGCCCAGGAGGGATGCGCGCGGCCCGACAGAACAAGAAGCAGAAGCGCCGTCCAAACAAAACGGAACCTCATCCGATTCGCCTGTCGATATTTGTTTTGAGTCACGAGTAAGCCCTTTCGCCCATGGACCGGATCGTCTGTTCATCGTTGCTCGCGCACCTTCTTCCACCCGCGAAGGAGAGAGGAAGAAGAGGCGAAAGGTCGCCCCGGCGCGTCGAGGAGATCAAAAAACAGTCGCATCTCCCCGACGACCGGCATTTTGTTTAAGACGGGCTGGCCACTTTGATCGCCAATGCTTCGGTGTAGCGGACATCCACCTGATCGCCGACCTTGATCTTTTCAAGATTAATTTTTGGATCGACGGCTAAGGTTCGCGAGTTCCCCTCGGGACCTTTCAATGTCACGGTATGCTCCGCCGGATCGATCGCTTCGACCTTCGCTGTTAGATCAATCGTCCTCACCATCTTGCCGGATGGTTTTTCGCCTTTGGGCGCCACCTCGACCATCGCCTTCTCAGTCGGCGGCTTGGGCGCCCCGGTCGGCCTGATGTCGACGGCAACGGCCCGCAGGTAGTCCATTGTCACCTTGTCCCCGAT
>JAHFEM010000329.1 GCA_023248505.1 Nitrospirota bacterium | reverse complement strand
GATGGGGTGGCATGGAAGTTGAACTGAATTGTAAAATTGAAGGGAACAGCTTGGTTCCCTAAGGGACCGGCTCAATTTGAACAAAGCGTTTTCATCCGGATGAGCGTCATTTATCCGGTGATTAGGGAGGAATATAAAATGGCAGAGAAAAGCCAACGCGGCTTTGCCGCAATGAATTCGGAAAAGCAGAAAGAGATTGCTCGAAAGGGGGGGAAGGCGGCGCATGAGAAGGGAACGGCGCACGAGTTCACCCCTGAGGAGGCCCGAGAGGCCGGCCGAAAGGGGGGACAAGCGGCCCATCAGAAGGGGACCGCTCATGAGTTTACCCCCGAAGAGGCCCGGGAGGCGGGGCGAAAAGGGGGGCAAGCCGCCCGCCGGAGGGGTGCTGAGCAGGAGGTCTCACGAGAGGCGGCAGAGCAGGCCCAGGTCGACCAGAGGAGAGAAGAGGAACAGAAGGCGGCCTGATCTCTCTTGCGTATGATCGGAATTTTCATGAAATGAAAATGGAAGAGGGTCTTCGACCGGCTCCGCAGGCAACCCTTGGGAGGCAAGAGGCTTTCACTGGGTTGCCGCCATTTTCCTTCTTCCGCGGTTCCCTCCAGTGGTCGATCATTCTTGATCGAATGTCCTTCCTCGAAAGTCTTTTTTTGAAATCTTCACAATCCTCTTAAAAGAACAAGATGCCGGCCTACCCTGAAGTCGTCGATTTTATTAAGATGTATTGATTTAGAAGCCTCCTCCTCCTTCAGCTTGCCACGGCCGTAGCCTTGACCGAAGCCTCAGGAAGAGGGGTTCCTCGCGAATTAATTGAAAAAATTCTTGACAAACCGACCGTGACCTCCCTATATTCTCTAATTGCGGGTCGGTCTTCTTTTTGTCGGAAATCCATTGTTTATCAGAATCATGCCCCCAGGGGGCCAGCAGCGAAGTAACGAAATCTAAAGGAAATTTACGGAGGACGGTGCATGGCGAAGGTGTTGGAAGGTCCTGGAATGGGGCTTCTTTCGAAGTGGGGAATGACGGTTCCGCATTACGTTGTCATCACGGCGGCGGATCAGCTCGATCGGCTCTCTCAAGCGAATCCTTGGCTTCGGGAATCGAAACTGGTCGTCAAAGCGCATGAGGCGATCGGCTCCCGAATGAAGCTGGGATTGGTCAAGGTGGGACTCGATCTCGATGCGGCCAAGAAGGCCGCCGCCGAGATGCTGGGCAAAGAGCTCAACGGGATGACGATCTCCCAGGTCATTATCTCGGAGCTCATTCCTCACAAAGAGGAGTTCTACCTGGCGGTCAAGTCGGTGCGCGAAGGGGCCGAGCTGCTTTTGGCCAGCGTCGGCGGCATCGAAGTCGAATCAAATTGGGGAAAGGTCAAACGGATACCGATCCCCCTTGGAAGCGATCCGACCCGCGATCAGTTGGTCAAGCTCGCCAAAGAGGCCGGTTTTAAAGAACCCCTGATCGGCAAGGTGGCCGACTTTGCCCTGAAACTCTACCAGTGTTATGACCAGGAAGATGGAACCTACATCGAGATCAACCCGCTCGTCACCCGCGAATCGGACGTGGAATTGATTGCGCTGGATGCGGTGACGATGGTCGACGGCGATGCCCGGTTCCGGCATCCCGACTGGAACTTCACGTTTGCCTCCGAGTTCGGCCGTCCGTATACCAACGACGAGCGGGCGATCATGGAAATCGATTCCAGAATCAAAGGGTCGGTCAAATTCATCGAGATCCCCGGAGGAGACACAGCGCTCTTGCCGGCGGGGGGGGGCGCTTCCGTCTATTATGCCGATGCCGTCCTGGCGTTGGGTGGGAAGATCGCGAACTATGCCGAATACTCGGGCGATCCGGCCGACTGGGCGGTAGAAGCATTGACCGAGAAGGTCTGCTCGCTGAAAGGGATCAAGCGGATCATTGTCGGGGGTGCGATCGCCAACTTCACCAATGTGAAGAAGACCTTCGCCGGGATCATCAACGGGTTCCGAAAAGCGAAGGCGGAAGGGAAGCTCGAAGGGGTCGAGATTTGGGTTCGGCGCGGCGGACCGTTCGAGAAGGAGGGACTTGCGGCGATGAAGGCCTTGGAGGCGGAAGGATTCAACATCCACGTCTACGATCGTTACACGCCGTTGACCGATATTATCGATTACGCGATTAAAGGAGTGGGAAGATGAGCATTGTCGCCAATAAAGAGACCCGCGTCGTCATTCAAGGCGGACCGGCCGGGGTGAACGCTGCCCGCCGGATGGCCGAGTTCTGTCATCTGACCCGCCAACCGCTGAACGTGCTTGCCTTCGTCTTCCCGCCGGATGCCGGCAAGACCGCCGAAGTGCCCTACGGCAGCGAGCTGATTTCAATTCCCATCTTCAAGACCATTGCAGAGGCGACCGCCGCTTTTCCCGCAATCAATACCACCCTGATCTTCGTCGGCCCCGACCGGGCTTTCAAGGCGGCGATGGAAGCATTGGCCGACCCGAAGATCAAGCTGGTCTCGATGATCACGGAAGGGGTGCCGGAGAAAGACTCCAAGCGGCTCAGCCTTGAGGCGAAAAAACTCGGAAAGGTTTTCAACGGCCCCTCGGCGATCGGAATTATCTCGGCGGGAGAGTGCCGTCTCGGTGTGATCGGCGGCGCGTTCGACAATCTCATCCTCTCGAAGCTCCACCGGGCCGGCTCCTTCGGCGTCATCACCAAATCGGGCGGGCTTTCCAATGAGATCATCTGGATCTGCAGCCAGTTTGCCGATGGAATCACCACGGCGATCGGGATCGGCGGCGACGCCTTCCCCGGCTCCGACTATGTCACTTATCTGGAGATGTTCGAGCAAGATCCTCAGACCAAAGCGGTGGTGATCGTCGGCGAGATGGGAGGGGATCTGGAGGAGCGCGCTGCGGAATGGTTTGGCGCGAAGAAACGTCGAATCAAATTGATCGCGGTCGTCTCCGGCTACTGCCAGGAGCAGCTTCCCAAGGGGATGAAGTTCGGCCATGCCGGCGCGAAGGAAGGGCAGCACGGAGAAGGCTCGGCCCGAAGCAAAGCGGACGCGTTGAAGAAGTCCGGGGCGATCGTGCCGGCGACCTTCGGCCACCTCGGACCGACCATCAAGCAGGTCTATGAAGAGATCGTCGCGAAGGGCGAGGTCAAGCCGGTGGTCGACGGCGATGTCGCGGCGCTTCCGAAACTCCCGAAGCCGGTCGAAGAGGCCATCAAGTCGGGCGATGTCTTTGTCGAGCCGCTCGTCAAATCGACCATCTGCGACGATCGGGGAGACGAGCCCCTCTATCACGGCTATGCGGCGTCGGACCTGATCAACAAGGGGTATCACATTCCCCACGTCATCGGGCTACTCTGGGATAAGCGGCTGGTCAGCCCGGTTGAGGCGGAGATCGTCAAGCGGATCGTCATGCTCTCCGCCGACCACGGCCCCTGCGTCTCCGGCGCTTTGGTCACGATCATCGCTTCTTGCGCCGGTATCCAGATGGCGCAGTCGGTTGCGGCCGGATTGATCATGATCGGACCTCGCTTCGGCGGGGCGGTGACCGATGCCGGGAAATGGTTCAAGTATGCCGTCGACAAGAAGTTGACGCCGGAAGAATTTCTGGTCCATATGAAGACCCACGTCGGGCCGGTCCCGGGAATCGGACACCGTGTGAAGAGCCTGAAGAATCCCGACAAGCGGGTGAAGGAGTTGGTCGGCTTCGTGAAGTCGCAGGGGATCTCGACCCCGCACCTCGATTTCGCTTTGGCTGTCGAAAAGGTGACCACGGCGAAAAAAGACACGTTGATTTTGAACGTGGATGGAGCGATGGCGGCGATCTTGGTCGACCTCAGTTTCCCGATCGAGGCGCTG
>JAHFEM010000328.1 GCA_023248505.1 Nitrospirota bacterium | reverse complement strand
AGGAATTCCATTGAAGATGATCGTTGTCCTTGCGATGCACGGCGCGCCGGCAAGCGATTTCCCCAAAAAGGAGATGGCGGAGCTCTTTGACCTGCGCGCGAAGCTCAAGCACGCTTCCGGGGAGGGACGAACCCCGCTCGAAGCCCGCCATGATGAGCTCGATGCCAAAATGCGAAGCTGGCCTCGAACGGCCGAGAACGACCCCTTTTTTGAAGGATCGCAAGCGTTGGCGAGGCATCTACGCAAGGAGATGGGCTGCGAGGTAATGATCGGCTTCAATGAATTTTGCGCCCCCAGCGTCGATTCGGCGCTCGATCAAGCGGCCGCAAGCGGGGTCGAGAAGGTCATCGTCGTCACCCCGATGATGACGCCCGGAGGGGCGCATTCGAAAGCGGAGATTCCAGAAGCGATCGAGCGGGCCCGCCGCCGGCACCCCTTCCTTTCCATCCTTTATGCCTGGCCGTTTGAACCTTCGGACGTCGCGCGATTTCTCGCGAGCCAGATCGGGCAGTTCACCTCAAAATCGTAGGGTCGCATCCACAGGGAAAGAGAGGAAGATTTGTTTCACGAAGAGAAAGGGTTCGCGCTGCGGTTTAGTCTGGAAGCCCGGTTTCCTGAAAATTACGAGGGCGAGGAAGACGACTACGCCTGGCTCAAGCGATGGGAGTCGGAGATCAAGCCGGAGGTCCTCAAGTCGATTTTTGTCCTGCTGCGCCGGCATCCCGATCTGAAGGCCTATGTCCGAAACCGGGGGATCTCTGCGGAAGAGGAGATCGAGATCGTTATCGAGAAAGACTTCTCGATTTAATCTTCAATGAAAAAATCATCGTTCGATGAGACAGGGCCGGCACCGAGACCTTCCCTACAAATAAACACGCTAAAGGATCTTGCCCCGGCGTTAAACCGTTTTTCTCTTTTGACTGGAACGCGCCCAATCGGTCAGATAATCCAGAAGCGGACGGAGCGTTTCCGGAACGGCCGCCTCATCGGCAAAGATCTCCTTCCGCTTTCTCCCCTGTTCGACCTTCACCCGGTATTGAAACCGATCGCCGCCCGGGGCGTTCGATTTGAGAGAAGCGGGCAAATCGAAAAAGGAAGCCTGCTCGATCAGGCGGTGCAACCGCTCCGCTTCCGTGGAAGGAAGGGTCTCCGTATCGATGGCGACGGTCAATCGCATTCCGGCGAGGCCGCCGCTTCTTGTAAAATCGATCTTCACGCTACACCTTGATGCCGACTTCGGCCCACCCTTGCTGGACCGCTTTGACTTCCAGGCTCCCGGCGCCGTAGAGCTCTTTTGCCGCCACCGTCGTCGCCTTCGCGGCGTCTTTGAACTGCGAAGTCGGCCGCAGCTTGTCTCTGAGGGTGACATACCAGATCTGCCCCGCCTTCTGCCATGCATAGCCCCCCAGGCGGATCGCGGTCTCGTAGAAAGCGCGGTTCGGAATGCCGGAGTTGATGTGCACGCCGCCGTTGTCGTCGTGGGTCTTGAGGTAATCGTTCATGTGACCCGGCTGCGGGTCCTTTCCGAGAAGGTCATCATCGTAAGCCGTGCCGGGCGCCTTCATCGATCGAAGCGCCTTTCCTTTTACGCCCGAGGCCAAGAGGCCTTTTCCAATCAGCCAATCTGCATTCTTGGCCGACTGGCGCCGCCGGTATTGTTTGACCAGAGAGCCGAACACATCGGAGAACGATTCGTTCAGCGCCCCCGGCTGATCTTGATATTCCAGGCCCGCCTCATACTCCGTGACGCCGTGCGTCAATTCGTGCCCGATCACATCAATGGCGATGGTGAAGCGATTGAACAGCTCGCCGTCTCCATCACCGTATACCATCTGTTGCCCGTTCCAGAAAGCGTTGTCATAGTTGCGGCCGTAGTGGACGGTCGCGTCGAGCCGCATTCCGCGCTCATCGATTGAATTTCGGCCGAATACTTTGTAGTAGAGATCGTAGGTCGTGCCGGAACCAAGGTAGGCCTCGTTGACGGCGGGATCTTTGCTCCGGGGACCTCCTTCGGAGCGGACCAGCCGGCCCGGTAAGGATCTTCCGCTCCGCGCATCATAAACGGTTCTTCTCTTCGTCCCGGTGGAGGCCGTTGCCAACGCGGCGATCAATCCAAACGATTGCCGCCGGCCGCGTATTTGCTCGGAAAGCGCCAAGGTTCGAAACGCCCACGATTTCTGATCGGCATTTCCGCGCTGAGCGATTTTCTCCAGGATGTGGGGGGGGACGATGCAATGAATCGGACAGATGCAGGTGGAGCGTGATTTCGGGTGGGTGTCGGCCTCTTCCATGTCGATAATCTCCTCGCGGCTGAAGTCATTTATCAATGGGTGGGAACGCAATGACTCAATCTACCATTTTCTTTTTCAAGAAAACAAGCGTGTCAGGGCTGGGAGAAGGCCTTCTTTACGGCCAAAAAAAAGATTCGAAGCCAAGGCAATGCGGATCATTCCGCGTTTTATTACGCTGTATCGGACGACTGCTTTCCGCCGAGGGCGGTGAAATAGGTAAACGCAGCCCGATTTAGGCGGATCATCTGACGCAAAAGGAGAAAGGGGGAAAAGACCGATTTTGAGGAGGGAGGAGAGGAACGGTCTTCTCCTAAGTATTCCTGAACCTTGCGTAAGACCTCTGCGGGATGTATCGGCTTGACAAGATATTCGCTGGCGCCCATCTCTATGCCGCGTTTTCGGGATTCCGGGTCTTTTCTCGCAGTCAGCATGAGAATCGGAATATGGCGTGTTTCTTCGTTCCCCTTAATTTCCTGACAGACCTCGAAGCCGTCCATCTTCGGCATCATAATGTCGAGAAGAATCAGCGCCGGCCGCTCCTGACCGACCTTCTCGATCGCCTCGGATCCGTTTTTTGCAATGGAGACAAGGTAGCCTCCCCGCTTCAGGACGGCCGTTAATATATGGATGGCATCCTGATTATCATCGACGATTAGCACCTTCTTCGACATGGTTGAGAACCTCCCTTATTCTTTATAAAGAAAGATGTGCCAGAAGATCAAATCAGACTCTCGGCTCACCTCTCCTTTGTTGAGCACGAAGGCGGACACGAGCGCTCGCCCTTTCAGGACCGATATTCGCCCGGGAAGCAAGCACGCGATGCAGCCACGTTTATCTTCACGATTCTCGCTAGGGTTCGGGTCATGGGAAGACCTTGAACCGATTGAAGCGGGACAGCAAGGTTCCTGGAGTACTTCAGGCGTGTAACGGGCTCCCCCTACTTAAAAAGCGCATCTTTTGAAATTTGCACGCGCTCCCTCCTGGCCTTGTGGAACGGAGAGGAAATCACCGGAGTCGGTGCGATGGATCAGTCTGATTCCTAATGACAGCTTGAGGCAGAACGGAAATGGGGCAACAAGAACTCTGGTGTCCCCAAGGGGATTCGAACCCCTGTTACCGCCGTGAAAGGGCGATGTCCTAGGCCGGGCTAGACGATGGGGACGGGAATAGCATCGCCGATATTATCCGAGATGGTGCAAACATGTCAAGTCCATTTGCGCGAAAATAGCCCCGCTCTTTCGAAAACTGAAGAGCAAACACGCATTGCGCGTCGCATCGAAGGTGCTGGGGCCGACGCTTGAGTTAGGATAAGACATGCGGATACAAATAGCTATTTCCTCCTCAATCGTCTCGTCCAAAATCAGGAAGGTTTATTCCCAAATATGATCTTGAGATTCGAAGCCGATGCGGCGCACGGCCATTTATGTTCGACCGACTCTCCCGGGCCGCTTCCGGATTGGACGCTCACCGATCTTAAGGCTAAGAAAGATGAAAATAAATATCCATTTTTACCGAAAAGAGGTCCATTCATACGGGGAAGTCCTGAACCAAACGGAGCAACAAAGGCCGTAGAAAATAAAACTC
>JAHFEM010000327.1 GCA_023248505.1 Nitrospirota bacterium | reverse complement strand
GTGGCAGGCAAAAAAGGGGGGGGCCGCGCGTCGTGATGACGATCAAATTCCCCTTGCGGGATGCGCAGGGAAAGATTCGCGGGCTCGGCGGCGTTGCAACCGACATCACCGAGCGGAAACAGGCGGAAGAGGCGCTGCGCGAGAGCGAGCAGATGAATCGCGAGCAATATGCCGAACTGCACCAACTCTACCAAACGGCTCCCGTCGGGTTGGCGCTTGTCGATCATGAGCTGCGGTTCGTGCGGGTCAACGATCGTCTGGCCGAAATCAACGGACGGCCCGCCGAACAACACATCGGCCACACCATATCGGAGGTTCTTCCTCAGTTATGGCCGTCTCTGGAGCCGATCTACCGCCGGGTGATGTCGGGCGAACCGATCCTGGATGTTCAGATCCACGGCGTCACGCCGGCCCAGCCGGGCGCCGAGCGGGACTGGGTTGCCAGCTACTATCCGGTCCTCGGCTACGACGGCTTCGTGCGCGGCGTCAGTGTGGTGATTCAAGATGTGACCGAGAGCAAACAAGCCGAGGAAGCATTGCGCAAAAACGAAGAGCGTTTGCGACTCGTCGGCCGCGCCACCCACGACGCTGTCTGGGATTGGGATCTCGCCGCAAACACGCTCTGGTGGAATGAAAATGCAACGACCCTGTTCGGCTACAAGGCCGAGGAGATCGAGCCGACCATCGCGTGGTGGGAAAGCCGGATTCACCCGGAAGACAAAGCGCGGGTCCTCTCGGACCTTCAGGCCATGTTCGACCGCGGCGAGCGATTTCTCTCGGAGGAGTATCGCTTCCGTCGGGGCGATGGAAGCGACGCGACCGTTTTCGATCGCGGTTATGTCCTTCACGACCGGGACGGAAAACCGGTCCGGATGATCGGCGCCATGATGGACATCACCGAGCGCAAGCAGGCGGAGGAGACCGTGAAGGAAAGTCACGAGCGGTTGCAACGCGCGCTTGAAGCGAGTCAAACCGGCACCTGGCGCGTTGATTTTCGCACAGGGATGGACACACGCGATGCCTCGCTGAACCGGATGCTTGGTCTGCCGTCGGAGCCGAGCACCCAACCGGTGGACGACTGGTTTTCGTACGTCCATCCGGATGACCTTCCCGCCATACGGTCGGCATGGGAAAAAGGGCTGGTCTCGGGTCTCTATGACATGGAGCACCGTCTGGTCCGTCGCGACGGCCGGGTTTTGTGGGTGTATGATCGAGGGGTAATAGTTCGCGACGACGCCGGTCAATTGCTCTACGCCATCGGCGCGGCGATGGACATCACCGAGCGCAAACGGGCGGAGGAGGAGATCCGGAGACTCAACCAAGATCTGGAGCGGCGGGTTGCCGAGCGGACCGCCCAGCTCGAAGCGGTCAACAAAGAGCTGGAAAGCTTCAGCTACTCGGTCTCCCACGATCTGCGCGCGCCGCTGCGGGCGACCGCAGGCTTCAGCCGGGTTCTGCTCAACCGATACGCCGACCGGCTCGACGCTCAGGGGAGAGATTTTCTTCAACGGGTCGATGCGGCCAGCCTGCGGATGGGAGAGCTGATCGAAGATCTCTTGAATCTCTCCCGGATCGCCCGACGCGACATGCGCAAAGAACCGTTCGACCTGGCCGCCCTCGCCCGATCGATCGCAACGGAGATTCAGAAAGCCGACCCGAGCCGGAAAGTCGACTTCCTGATCCAGGATCGCCTGAAGGCCGAAGGGGACCCGCGCCTTCTGCGGATCGTCCTGGAAAACCTGCTCGGAAACGCTTGGAAGTTCACCTCCAAGCGCCCAAAAGCAACGATCGAATTCGGACAAGTCGAGCAGGAGGGAAGGCCGGTCTACTTCGTCCGAGATAACGGGGCTGGATTCGACATGGCCTATGCCGGCAAGCTGTTCGGCGCCTTTCAACGCCTCCATAGCCAAATCGAGTTTGAAGGAACGGGAATCGGTTTAGCCACCGTTCAACGGATCATTCATCGGCACGGCGGAAAAGTCTGGGCCGAAGGAGAGATCGAGAAGGGAGCGACGTTCTTTTTCACGCTGTAGGGGCGAGGCACCGCCTCGCCCCTGGACTGTCCCGGGCGACCCGGTGGGTCGCCCCTACACCCATATCAACCGAGGAACCCCCATGGCGAGAAAAACCATCCTACTGGTCGAAGACAATCCCGACGACGAGATGCTCACCCGCATGGCGCTTCAGGAAAATCGTCTGCTGAACGAGGTCGTCGTCGCCCATGACGGCGTCGAAGCACTCGATTACCTCTTCGGCCGGGGGATGTACGCCGGACGAGACCTTAATGACGCGCCTCAAGTAGTCCTTCTCGACCTAAAACTCCCCAAGCTCGACGGCCTCGACGTCCTTCGCGCCCTTCGCGCCGACGATCGGACGAAACTCCTCCCGGTGGTGATCCTCACCTCCTCAAACGAAGAAAAGGACCTCGTCGCCGGATACAGCTTGGGGGCCAACAGCTACGTCCAGAAACCGGTCGACTTTCAACAATTCACCGATGCGGTCAAGCAACTCGGCCTTTACTGGCTTCTCTTAAACGAGCCTCCTCCGAGGAGATGAGAAATGGGGAAATTGCTTCAGGTGTTGATCGTAGAGGATTCGGAAGACGACACGAAATTGGTATTGGAAGAGCTGAAACAACGCGGCTACAATCCGGTTCATCGACGGGTCGAGACGCCGGAGGAGATGAAGGCGGCGCTCCGCCAAAACGAGTGGGACGTGGTTCTCTCCGACTACATGATGCCGCGTTTCAGCGTCCCCGAGGCGATGGATCTAATTAGAAAGGCGGGGCTCGATATTCCCTTTATCATCGTCTCCGGCAACATCGGAGAAGAGATTGCGGTGGCCGCCATGAAAGCGGGCGCGCATGACTACCTGATGAAAGACAACCTGTCGAGGCTCAGCCCGGCGATTCAACGGGAGATGCAAGACGCGACACGCCGGCGCGAACACCGACGGGCCGATGAGGAGTTGAGAAATTCCCGTCAACAACTCCGGGACCTCGCCGCCCGTTTGAACTCCATCCGGGAAAAAGAAAGAGCTTGGATTTCCCGCGAAATTCATGATGAATTGGGCCAGCTCTTTACCAGCATCAAATACGAGCTCTCCCTTCTGCGCAAGCGCATCTCTAAACAGGAGGACCGGCCGGAGGCAAAAACAGACATTGAAGAAAGACTCAAGTCAATGTCGGAGATGGTGGACGTCGCAATCAAGACCGTCCAAAAGGTCGCGACCGAGTTAAGGCCGGGCATTCTGGATGACCTCGGCCTGATGGCGACGATTGAATGGCAGACATCGGATTTTCAACAGCGGACCGGGATCACCTGCCGGCTTCATTCGGATCTCCAAGCGATCCGGCTCGACCGCGAACGAGCGACCGCTGTTTTCCGGATCTTCCAGGAGGTTTTGACAAACATCGCCCGCCACGCCGGCGCCACCCGGGTTGAAATCCGGATCAAAGAGAAGGCCGGTCACCTCTACCTCGATGTCAAAGACAGCGGCCGAGGGATCACGGATGAAGAGATCGCGGATCCCAAATCGCTCGGAATTCTCGGGATGAGGGAGCGGGTGCTTCTGCTCAGCGGGGAGATGCGCATCATCGGCGCACACAAAAAAGGAACCCATGTTCACTTGAAAATTCCGCTGGAGACAAGCCCGGAGTCTTCCCTTCCTAAGACAGAAGCATAAATTTTAACTTTAAATGGAGGGTTCCATGTCTACCCCACTCCGCACCCTCATTCTTGAAGATTCCGAAGATGATACCGCCCTCCTCCTGCTCGAACTCGAACGGGGGGGATTTCATCCAACCTACGAACGGGTCGACACACCGGAGGCAATGACCGCGGCGCTTGAACGCCAAAGGTGGGATGTCATCCTCGCG
>JAHFEM010000326.1 GCA_023248505.1 Nitrospirota bacterium | reverse complement strand
TCTTTCTCGAAGACCTCGCCAAGGACCCCCTGCCCCGGACGGAGGACTAAGGATTTAAGAGAAATCTGATCCGAAAAACCCCGCGCCGCAACCACCTCCAACACCCGCTGCATCGGATTATATAACATAATCCAGACCGCTTCGGATTCGGTAATCTCGGAGACCTGATTCAGAATGATTTTTACGACCGTATCGATCGCCAAGGAAGAAGTCGTCGCCTGACTCAACTGAAAGAGGGCCAGCGCCTCTTTTTCCCTTCCCAAGTGAACCTTCTGAAGCTGAATCCGCTCCAGGGCCAGGCCGATTTGGCAACCGACCGCCTCGAGCCATTTCTTCTCGCGCAGGTTCGGTCGCTTGCGGTGATTCCCCCAAAATGAAAAGACCCCGATGACCCGCTCCGAAGATCGCAGCGGAACGGCGCCGGAGAAAAGGGTTCCCTCCTTCTGCAGAGAGGACATCTCCCACCCGGGAGAAAAGTCGAGCCGATTCCCCGGAAAGAAGACCTCCCCCGTTTTCGCAACCGTTCCGATCACTCCGACTCCCAAGCGGATTTCTTTCTCCTTTAAATGGGAGACCCACTCCGCGGGAAGCCCGGCAGAAGCAACTAACGCAATCTCTTCCCGCTTCCAATCCAGCAAAAAGAGCGCTCCGGCGGATAGGGCTGGAAGCCGCTCTTGCACCTTTGCAAAAGCCTTTGTGAAAAGATCATCGACCGCCAACCCCTGCGTCATTAAAATGGAAATTCCATTCAGCGCGTCGAGGTCTTCCAAGGAAGACTGAAGCGCCTGCTGCTGATTGAGACGGAAGAGAGCAAACAAAATCCCGCCTATCAGCAAAGCAAAAAGGAAAAACCAGAGGGTAAAGAAAGAGTTAGAAATAGGCCGGGCAATAAAATAGGAAAATGAGAGAAAGGCAAAAGAGAGGATAAGAACCGCCGGAAGAGTGTCGTATCTTCTGTTGGGCTTCACACAAGGGTCCCAAATTTGAGCTTTATATAAGGGAATTCTCCCCTATTTGTCAATCGATACTTTATGCGGGACGCTCCGAGGGGTCCCCAAAGCGCCTGCGCTCTGGGATTGGCTCACGGCGGGTTTTTTTTCGACTTTCAACTTGGCGATCCGGCGACCATCCATATCGACGATTGTGAATTTATAATCGCCATATTGGATAATCTCTCCCCCCTTCGGCATATTCTGAAGCTGTGAGAGGACAAATCCCCCTGCGGTTTCATAATCGGCTGATTCGGGGATTCGAAGGCCGTAATCGGCGCTCAGGTCTCTGACGGAAAGCGAGGCGTCGATGACCCAGGAACCGTCCTTCAGACGTTCCACGGGGCGATCTTCGACGTCATACTCATCTTGTATCTCACCGACAATTTCTTCCACGAGATCTTCCATCGTCACCAAACCCTCGACACTTCCGTATTCATTGATGACAATGGCCATTTGAATTCTTCGCCGCTGAAGTTCCTTTAAAAGATGGCTGACCTGCATCGTCTCAGGCACAAAATAAGCCGGATGGAGAAGATCTTTCACATGGACTGCCTTTTCTTTGATCAAAGCCGACATCAGGTCCTTAAAGTAAAGAATTCCGGTAATATCATTGATATTGGTCCGATAAACCGGATATCTTGAAAACTTATTCTCGGTTACGTAATTCAGCATTTCCTGAAAAGGAGTATCGATTTGAATGGCATGAATCTTTGGCCTCGGGACCATGACCTCTTTCACCGATCGATCGTTAAATTCGAAGACGCTATGGATCAGCTCCTGCTCCGTCTGATCAAAGACCCCCTTCTCTCTCCCCTCTTTCAGTAAATACTTAATTTCCTCTTCCGAAATAAAGGTGCCCGGCATTACCTTTCCACCGATCGGCCTTAGAAAGAAACGGACCGACGTCGTCAATACCCTCACAAAGGGCCCCAGGACTCGCGCCATCAGATCAAGAGGCTTCGCAACGGCAAGGGCGATTTGCTCAGGGTATTTCAAGCTCAGCGATTTTGGGATTAGTTCGCCCAAGATTAATGTGACGTAAGAGAGGATAAAAACAACAACTGAAATCGAGATTACCTCGCTGAATCGGTTCAGGAAGGGGATCTTCTCAAAAAATGGGCGGATCGATTCAATGGCAACGACGCCACCGACTGCCGCCGCGGCAGAGCCGACCAGCGTGACACCGATTTGGACGGTCGCCAAGAATCGTTCCGGTTCACTCTGAAGTTGATAGAGAATCCCCGCCCGATGGTTCCCCTTGTCTGAAAGGCTTTTTATATTGCTCTTTCGGGCGGTAATGACTGAGATTTCCGCTGCTGAAAAAAACGCATTGATCAAGATTAATCCGATGATCAATGTTATTTCAAACATCATGGAATAGACCTCCTCCGACCAACATAGCATAAAATGCCCAGCCGAACAAGGAATAAGGGGTTAAGGGTAGTGGGTCAATTTGAAATTGACATTTTCTCTCTTTCCTATTTACAAGGCCAGATATTTGTGCTATACAGTTGGACATGCCTAAACGCTCAAGCAAGAAGCCCCCGACCGACATTAGCTTGATCGCTCACAGGATCATTGAAGAAGCGATAGGCGAACCATTAACCCCACCTAAGAAACCGACCAAAATCAAAAAGCCCACTAAAGAAAAGAATCCTGCTGCCGTTGCTCTAGGTCGGCTTGGAGGAAAGAAGGGTGGGCCTGCCAGGGCTAAAAAGCTCTCTGCCGAGAAACGAAAGGCTATTGCTAAATTGGCTGCTTGGACACGATGGGGGATCGACAGGTGAACCCAGTTAGGGCAGATGATTATATCGGTTATTTTCTCAAATCACTTAATAAGAATCTCGCCGATTATTTAAGGGGAGATGTAATCATCCTGCGATCTCCGATTCGATTTGGCTTAGACGATTTAGTGAGATTAGAAATAGAAGCTCTTCATGAAAGGACTGGTAGAAAAAGGAAATTGCCAAAACTGGTAGTTATTTTAGAAACAGGTGGTGGTTATATTGAAATCGTGGAGCGTCTATATAACATTTTCAGAAACCACTACCAATTGGTGGATTTCATTATTCCGAACTTTGCATATTCGGCTGGAACAGTTTTGGCATTGTCTGGCGATTCTATTTATATGGATTACTATTCAGTGCTTGGACCGATTGATCCTCAATATGAAACAGAGGATGGTCGATATGTCCCAGGCCTAGGTTATCTGTATAAATTTAAACGTGATTATTTACTTGACACAAGGCTCGTAATTCTGTATGATGCCTTCATGCTTACTTCTTCTTTGGTTTCGGTTTCCTCTTCTTCGGTTCTTCGTGAGCGATCTCTTTTAGCTTGTCCTTCACTTCCTTCGGAAAGATACGCTCTAGCAATTCATCGTTCGTTGATTCTGACGCGGGTTTCTTTTTATCAGGAGACATTATGACACCCCTAAAGAGTATGGATTTAATGACGTTGATGACGGCCTGTGATACCGTCGATGAATGTCGCAACATTCTTCAAGAACTACGTTGGCCGAATGGGGTAGTGTGCCCACGCTGCCAGAGCGATAAGATTTCAAAGATTCTAAAACGCGGTCAATATGATTGTGATTCATGCCGCTATCAGTTCTCTGTAACGGCTGGCACAATCTTCCATGATTCGCACCTTCCGCTTCCTAAATGGTTTGCAACTATTTATTTGATGTGTGAATCCAAAAAGGGAATCTCTGCTAATCAGATTTCTAGAACGATTAAGGTTAGCTACAAAACCGCCTGGTATCTCTGCCATAGAATCAGAAAGGCAGTTGAAGAAGAGAAGGTTAAAGCGCAATTGCAGGGGATTGTCGAAGTAGATGAAACCTATGTGGGGGGTAAATACGATCCGAGAAGAAAGCGGAATCGGAAAGAAATCCCTGC
>JAHFEM010000325.1 GCA_023248505.1 Nitrospirota bacterium | reverse complement strand
CCGCGAAGTTGAACTCGGCCTTGGTGACCGCTCCCGGCGAGCGCGGCCAACGATCGCTGCCGCCATGCAGGTGGTGGGAATGAATGACCTCCGATCCCCCCATCATCCGGAATTTGGTCGGATCGCCGAGATAGGATCGTGGAACGGTGGTCGCCGGATCGCCGAAAGTATAGGAGCCGTATCCCATCGATTCATCATGCACCCCGTGCGCCTTGTCCTGCATCGCCAGCCGCGTTCCATGCGGCTCGCTTCGGAGATTCAATGCCCGGCCGCCGGGACGATAGGTATCGGTGAAGGCATCGCGCTGGGGAAGCATCTCGCCGTTGCGGTCCAAAATTCGGAAGACCTCATCCCCGATCTCATGATAGAAAATCGCAAACTCTCTGAAGTCCGGTCCGTTGGGATCTTCGATCATCGCCATCCAGCCGCTCTTCATCTCCTTGCCGGTCCAGGGATTCAGATAACGAGAACCCCGCGGCTCGACGATCAGAGAGCCGAACATGCCGAGCGACCACTGATCCCGCACGGCGTGGCTATGGAAATGATGCGCCGTGTCCGGCTGGTCTCCGGGAATGTACCATTCATACTCCTGGCTCTTGCCGACCGGAACGAGCGAGTCTTTGTTGGCCATGGTGGCCGCCTGGCCGGTGGCGCGGACGATCATGGTCGAGCCATGGATGTGAAGGCTGACCGGTTCGCCGTTCTCGGTCTTGTTCCGCAGCGTGATACGGACGCAGTCGCCCGCATTGGCGCGGATCGTCAACGGCTGAATCAGATCGCCCTGCAGTCCGGCGGAAACCGCTGCAGCGGGATAGGCCTCCTTGCTCTCGCGCGCTTCCTTATTCTTCTTCTCTTCGGCCCGTACCTTGTCAAGGTCTTCGGTCAGCGCAAAGAGATAGCCGGGGTAGAAGTCCATAAACCGGCTGATCGTAACCTCCACATTAATTGCGGAGATATCAAACGTCTTGACCGGCGCATTGTTCGGGCAGCGCCCCGCCTGGGTCACCGACTCTTCATTCGAAATCTGGAGCGGAATTCCCTGAGACTTTGCATGGGCCTGTGAGGCGGAGGAAAATCCGCCGAGCTGCCCCCCGGCTCGCGTGATCTCTTGATCGAGCCGCTCGGTCAGCTTATTCATCATCTCCGCGCCGGCATCCTGCCGGAGCGCCCCCGCCGGGACCGGGCTCCCCTGGCCCCGCTCAGGCATTCTCATTTCCTGCATATCCATATCATGCGTGTGCGGGTGCATCTCTTCCGCATTTAGAATTGCGCTCTGGAACAATAACAGCGTCAAAAACGCAAAAATCCCCCCCCAGAAGCTACGGCCTAACCTCATCATTACGCTTCTCCTCATCATTCTTTTTTAATTTTGGCGTGGACAACAGACTCGAAGGTGATTCCATGATCATTGAACGCCGAACCATACCCCTCGTCTGAAGCATGGCTCGAATCCGTTTCAATGAGCGGTTCTTCACTCCGCGGGATAAGAGATAGACGCTCCATTCCACACGGCAAAAACAATGGCGGTTGGCCTATAGAGCAAGAGCGATGCCAGAGAAAGGGCTGGAAGAAAAACCAAAAAAGATTGGGATTTTCTAAAAAAACCGGGAAGAAAACCGAAACGGAACTGTCTATCTTTTAGACGGTTGACTAGAATTTATTCATCAATCTAGCCCGAACGCGACTGGGAACATGCGTCTTCGAATGCAGCGATGGAAACAAACTCATCGGAGCGGACCAGAGGGGTGCTGGGTTGGAATTGAGTTCATGCCGGGGAGACGGAAAATTAAGGTCGGGATTCGATTCGATACTGCTTGAGCTTGTTATAAAGGCTGGCGCGGGAAATACCGAGGAAGCGGGCAGAGAGCGCTTTATTCCCATTATTTCTTTTGAGGGCATTTATGATCTGCTCCCGCTCAACCGCTGCGAGCGCCTCTTCCATGCTCGATGGGTAAGCCGCGAAGGGAGATGTCCCGGACAAATCGGTCCCCTCCTCAATCATGAATGCTTCGGGAAGAATTTCGAGGCCGGGGGAAACCAGCACCCCGCGCTCGATGACATTCTCCAACTCCCGCACATTCCCATGCCAAGAAGACTGCATCAACACGGCGAGCGCCTCTTCCGAGAGTCGCATCGGGCCTTTGCCGTTGGGGAGAGCATATTTTTCAATGAAATGCCGGGCGAGCAGCGGAATATCTTCCGGCCGCTCTCGGAGGGGGGGAATCACCATCGGCATCACCGCCAAGCGATAGTAGAGATCCTCCCGGAAGCGCTTCTTGACGATCGCCTCTTTCAGCGGCTTATTCGTAGCGGCCACCACCCGCACATTCACCTTGATGCTCCGGTTGCCTCCCACCGGACGGGCTTCCCCCTCCTGCAAGACCCGAAGCAGCTTCGACTGAAAGACCAAGCTGGCATCGCCGATCTCATCGAGGAAGAGGGTTCCCCCTTCGGCCTCTTCGAAGAGCCCTTTTTTGTTCTGGATGGCGCCGGTGAAGGCCCCTTTGACATGGCCGAAGAGCTCGCTCTCCAGCAGCGTTTCTGTAAGGGCGCCGCAGTCGATCGCGATGAAGGGGGCCTGGCGCCTGGGGCTGCTCCGGTGGATCGCCTTTGCGATGAGCTCCTTGCCCGTCCCGCTCTCGCCATAAATGAGGATCGTGGCGTTGCTGGGGGCCACTCTTTGAATCGTTTCAAAAAGGGCTCTCATTTTTTTGCTTTCCCCAACCATTCCACAAAAAGAAGAAAGCGTCTCCTCCGTCCCCTTTCGAAGAAAAACCTCTTCATCGGAGGGGAAAGAAGGCTCATCGGCCTGGACATCCCGAATCACTTCGATGACCCGGGCGACCTTTCCATCTCGATCAAAAATGGGATAAGCTTGGATTTTCTTTGTCGGGTGAGCGTCGGGAGAGCCCGCTTGCGGAGCGATCAGATCGTCAGTCGATTGATTCGAAGCGGCAAGATCACAGGTCAAATCCTCCAAGCCGGACGGTCCGGATGCACCGTTCAAACGAAGTCGGTAGGAGTCGTCCGTCGGATGACTGGAATGAGCCATGATCTCATTCTCCTGAGGATAAGCGAGAAAAACACCCCCATCATATTTAATTTGCCGCATCCTGTCAAGAGATTATGGACTTTCTGCATTATGCATTACATGAAGAGCGGGATTTCCGGATGCGATCGGTCTATTATTGGGCGGGAGAGGGCCTGTTCGGCTCCCCTTTGCTCGTTTCTTTGCGGCGGTGGGACGCGATCGCCTGTCCGACCAGATGGAGGAATTGATCAATCTGGTAGAGCGGCTTGATGTAGTAATGAAACGCGCCCTGGAGAATCGCCTCTTTTGCAACATCGCCGGAGGCATTTCCGGTCAGAAGGATCACCTCTGTTATGGGAGCAATCGACTTGAGCTCTTTTAGAAAATCGATCCCGTTGACCCAGCCGGGAAGGTCAAAATCGATTGTGGCCAGATCGAAGTGCTCCTCCTGAATTTTGCACAAGGCCTCCTCCCCGGTGACGACCGAGACGACATCATACCCTTGCCTCGTGAAGAGATCGGCCAAAAGCTCTCGGAAAGTTTTATCATCGTCCAGCACTAAAATCCGAGGTCGCTCCATCTTCATTTCTCCCAGATCATCCTCTTCCTAATAGTATACAAGATGGCCGATCCTATGCGCGCGGAGGCTGTCTATTCGGATGGACAAACAGGGGAGCGGAGCATCTCGATTTAATCCTTGGCATTTCTTAAGCGTCCGTATTTTCAGCGAAAGAGCTTACGCCCCCCGGAAGGGGGGTTGGCATTCGATTTGCTGTTACATATAATGAAGAAAAAGGAGCATATATAAGGAGGCGGCCATGAGAAGGACAGATATGATGACGGGGACCCAGCCGCTCCGGGAGA
>JAHFEM010000324.1 GCA_023248505.1 Nitrospirota bacterium | reverse complement strand
AGAGGTCTTTTAAGAAATCGATCATTAAAACGGTTTCTCCATCTGTTTTCGATCCGCCGCTTTGCTTTGGATCCGGTAGCTGATCATATCACGCTTCCAGGCGCGCCGCAGCGGGTCCCATCCCCAGAGCCGCATGACGAATCCGAGCGGAAAGAAGAGCAGATAAAAGACCAGCGCTAAAATGACGCGGGTGTTGATCCATCCGAGGATACTACCGACGATCATCCAACCATAAAAGACGGGCAACAAGGTCGTCGGCGCGGCCAGAGCCCAAAGGATTAAGAGACCTCCCGCGATCCAGGGCCACAATGTGAACGCCAGATTCCACAGCCACGGAAAGAGCAAGCCGAAGAACCCGGCGATAAAGCACCCCATGAGAAGGCCGAACGAGCGAAGCTCTTTGGCCGTCGGCCGAGGCCGCTTTACAATCTGATCAATCCAATTCGAACGTTTCTTTCCGGGCATCGTCCTTTTTCCATGGGGGCTGTTTCGTCTTGGTCAGCAAAAAATTCTCCAGGACAAGGTAATCCATTTCGGTCCGCATGAAACAGCGGTACGCGTCTTCCGGCGTGCAGACGATCGGCTCCCCGCGGACATTGAAGGAGGTATTCACGAGCACCGGGCAGCCGGTCCGTTGCTGAAAGGTTTGAATCAGTTTGTAGAAGCGGGGGTTCGTCTCCTCGTGCACCGTCTGAATCCGGGCGGAATCATCGATGTGGGTCACGGCGGGGATCGAGGAGCGTTTGACGTGGAGCTTATCGATCCCGAAGAGGTGTTGCTGCTCGGAGGGTACCGGGAGGCGATGCTTCTCGCGGACCGAAGCGGTTAGCATCATATAGGGACTCGGCCGGTCGAAGTCGAAGAACTCCGCTGCTGATTCATAGAGAACCGACGGAGCAAACGGCCGGAACGACTCCCGGCATTTGATCTTCAGATTCATGACCGATTGCATTTTTTCGCTGCGCGGATCGCCGAGGATGGAGCGGGCGCCGAGCGCCCTCGGTCCGAATTCCATCCGCCCCTGAAACCACCCGACGACCTGCTCCCGGGCAAGGATCTCCGCGACGGCCTCCATTAACGGTTCGTCTTCCAGAGATTCGTAGACGGCGCCGACGGAGTCGAGATCGCTCTGAATCTCAGAATTGCTAAACCGAGGCCCGAGATACGAGCCGGCCATCCGGTCGGCGCCGGTCGCCGTCCGGGAGCGTCCGTGATATTGGTGCCAGAGGGCGAGCGCGGCGCCGAGCGCGCCGCCGGCGTCTCCGGCCGCAGGCTGAATCCAGATCTCCCGCATCGGGCTTTCCCGAAGAATCCGCCCGTTGGCGACGCAATTGAGCGCAACGCCGCCGGCGAGACAGAGATGATCGACCCCCAGCTCCCGGTGAATCGTTCTCACCAGACGCAAAACGACCTCTTCCGTCACCGCCTGGATCGAGCGGGCGAGGTTCATCTCCCGCTGGGTCAGCTTTGCTTCAGGCCCGCGCGGCGGTCCGCCGAAGAGCGCATGGAACTTTGAACTCGTCATCGTCAGTCCGGTGGTGTAATCGAAATAGTCCATGTTCAGGCGGAAGGTCCCATCTTCTTTGAGATCCAACAAATGTTTTAGGATCAGATCGACATACGCCGGCTCGCCGTAGGGCGCCAGGCCCATCAATTTATATTCTCCGGAGTTGACCTTGAAACCGGTGTAATAGGTAAAGGCCGAGTAGAGCAGGCCGATGGAGTGGGGGAAATCGATCTGCCATTGCGGGATCAGCGTATTTCCATCCCCGAGCCAGACCGAGGTCGTCGCCCACTCTCCGACGCCGTCCATACAGAGGACCGCGGCGCGGGAAAAGGGGCTGGGATAAAAGGCGGAGGCCGCGTGGGCCTGATGATGCTCGGTGAAGTAGAGAGGAGGGAGCGCCGATACCCCGCATTCTCCCAAGCGGGAGAGCTCTTTTTTAAGCCGGCCTTTTAAGAAGAGCTTTTCCTTGAGCCAAACCGGCATGGCGGCCGCGAAGGAGCGGTATCCCCGAGGCGCGGCAGCGAGGTAGGTTTCGAGCAGCCGCTCGAATTTGACCAACGGCTTGTCGTAGAAGACGATCGATTCAAGGTCGGTCAGGCGAATCTCCGCCTCCTTCAGACAGGCGGCGATCGCCTGCTCGGGAAACCGGGCATCGTGCTTCCGACGGGTGAAGCGTTCCTCCTGCGCGGCGGCGACGATTTCGCCGTCGCGCAGCAAGGCGGCGGCGCTGTCGTGATAATACGCCGAAATGCCGAGAATCGTTGACGCCATCAGATGCTTCCTGTTGAGCGGACCGTTCTTCGGTCTTAACACCTCCCCTGGCCTTTGTCAACCTTTCATCGTGATCGATCTCTCCGACTCCGAAGGCGGATGGAAGCGCTGGATCGAAAAACCTTTACGTGTTAAAATCTCCGCAGGATGAATCAGGAACATGAAAAAAGCGCCGCCGCTCCTCCGCCGCGCCCATTTTGGAAAAGCGTTTTATTTACGATCATCATCGTTACGGCTTTTTTCGGCGCCCTGGAGCTGATCTTGGCGTTGATCGGCGTCCGCCCCGTTCTCTCGACCGAAGATCCCTTTGTCGGATTCGCCCAGAATATCCCCCTGTTCGTCGAAGAGCGCCAGGCGGACGGATCGGTTCTCCTCAAAACGGCTCAAAACAAGTGGAACTGGTTTAACCGAGACCAGGCGTTTCCCAAGGAGAAGGGGCGCAACAGCTATCGCATCTTCTGCATGGGGGAGTCGACCACATACGGTCATCCCTACTATGATCGGGTCTCGTTTTGCGGATGGCTGCGCGCGTATCTGCGCGCCGCCGATCCGACGCGCCGCTGGGAGGTCGTCAACGCCGGGGGGATCAGTTACGCCAGCTACCGTGTGGCCCATCTCATGGCTGAGCTCAAGCAATACCAGCCCGATCTGTTTATCGTCTACGTCGGACAAAATGAATTCCTCGAACAACGCTCCTATGGGGGCCTGGCGGACCTCCCCGAAGGGGCGCTCCGGGCGGGCGCAATGCTCAGCCGTACCCGGACGTGGGCTGCGATGAAAAATGCGATCGATACGGTGCGGCCCGACCCGCTCGAACAGGCGCGAAAACGTTTTCAACTCAGCGGCGAGGTGGATGAAATCCTCAATCACACCCTCGGCCCGACGAGCTATCACCGCGATGACCCCCTCAAGCGCCAGATTATCGCGCACTACCGCCTCAATCTGATCCGGATGGTCCGGATGGCGCGCGGCGGCGGCGCGCAGATCGTCTTCGTCCAACCGGCGATCAACCTCAAGGACATGTCCCCGTTCAAGAGCGAGCACTCAGAGGGGCTCAGCGCGCAGGCGCTCGGCGCGTGGGAAGGTCTCTATCGGCGCGCCGGCGAGCTTCAGAAGGAAGGCCGCTTCGACGAGGCGTTGGCGATCTATCGACAAGCGCTTGAGATCGACGATCGTTACGCCGACCTCCATTACCGGACTGGACAGGTCCTCTTTGAGATGGGGAAGTACGACGCGTCGGAGAAAGCCTTTTGGCGCGCCGTCGATGAAGACATCGCCCCGCTGCGCATCTTGAGTTCGATGCAACAGATCGTCGCGGAGGTCGCCTCGGGCGAGGGGGTTCCGTTGGTCGATTTCCCGCGCCTCCTCAAAGAGGCCTCTTTACGTCAATATCATCACGCCGTCTTGGGGAAGGAATATTTTGTCGATCATGTCCATACCAACATCGAGAGCTACCGTCTCTTGGGTCTGGCGCTGCTCGATCAAATGGCCAAACAGGGAATCGTCTCACCCGGCCCGTCGTGGGGCGCCGACACGATGAAGACCGTCGACAAGGAGGTGATGTCGGGCCTCAATCGCTACGCCGAGGGGTTGGCGCTGAAGAATCTGGGGAAAGTGTTCGATTGGGCCGGAA
>JAHFEM010000323.1 GCA_023248505.1 Nitrospirota bacterium | reverse complement strand
CCGACCAAGATCCTCTCGATTCAAGAACTCTGCCTCCCGCCTGTCATCGAGAAATTGGCGCTGGAGCACCGCGGCATGATTCTGGTGACCGGGACCACCGGGAGCGGAAAGTCGACCTCGCTCGCCTCCATGGTCGATTACATCAATCAGAATCGGATGGTCAATATCATGACCATCGAAGATCCGATCGAGTTTTTGCATCGGGACAAGAAGGGGATCGTCAGCCAACGGGAGATCGGGCATGACACCGAATCGTTCAGCGTGGCCCTGCGCTCCGCCCTGCGTCAGGACCCCGATGTGATTTTGGTCGGGGAGATGCGCGATTTCGAGACAATCTCGACGGCGCTGACCGCGGCGGAAACCGGCCATCTGGTCATGAGCACCCTTCATACCCTTGATGCGGTCGAGACGATCAATCGAATCATCTCGGTCTTCCCCCCGTACCAGCAGAAACAGGTCCGGCTGCAGCTTGCCTCCGTTATCCGGGGAATCGTCTCGATGCGGTTGGTGCCGCGCGCCGACGGGCGCGGGCGGGTCCCGGCGGTGGAGATCCTGGTCGCGACGCAGACCATTCGAGAGGCGATCATCGATCCTGAAAAAACGCGACGCATTCACGATATCATCTCCGCCGGCACGTCGCAGTATGGGATGCAGACCTTCGACCAATCGCTGTATAATCTGCATAAGGAACAGCTGATCAGCTATGAAGAGGCGCTGAAGTGGACGAGCAACCCGGAAGACTTTGCGCTGAAGGTCAAAGGAATTCAGTCCACAAGCGAGAGTTGGGAGGAGCAAGATCAAGCGGACGGCGGAAAACTACAGGTCGACCGCTTCTAGGCCCTCCCGGCGCGCCGGCGCGCCGGGAGATCCAAGAGGTGGAGAACCGCTTCAAACGGCCGGATCATCGCGTCCGGTCGATCGCGCCAAGCAGACAGCCTATCGACTCCTCTCCTATCGGGATCGGAGCACCCAAGAGATTGAAACCAACCTGGCAGAAAAAGGGTACCCGGAAGAGGTCATCGCCGAGGTCATCGCTTTTCTGAAAGAGGCGAGCTATCTGGATGATGACCGTTTCGCCCGGCACTGGGTTCGCTCCCGAACAGAGCATCGCCACTTCGGCCCGATCCGGCTGAAGAGGGAGCTTCTTGAAAAAGGAATCGCCTCGGAAGAGGCCGATCGCGCGATTGCGCAACGTTCGGAAGAGTGGGATCCGACGGAGCAGGCCGAAGCGGCCCTCCGGCGCCGGCTGAAAAATTCCGCCTCGCTCCACGATTTGAAAACCCGGCAGAAGGCCTACGCCTTCCTGCAACGGAAAGGGTTTAACACAGAGACGATTTTAAAGGCCTTTAAGAAAATGGGGTCAGGCGGAGAGGACCTGTAGAGGCAAACCGCTGTGCCGTGTGCCCGCCCACTTTCTCGGCGACGGCCCCGGTTTAGACGCACACTCGGCGCGCCCCTGCACAGACCGACTCCGGATAAGGGAAAACAGATGACTTCTTCAGAGATTCGATCAAATTTCATCCGCTACTTCGTCGAGCGCGGCCACAAGGAGGTCCCGAGTTCCCCGCTCATCCCGGAGAAGGACCCCACCCTCCTCTTCACCAATGCGGGGATGGTCCAGTTCAAGTCGGTTTTTTTAGGGGAGGAGAAGCGCCCGTACACACGGGCGGCCTCATCTCAGAAGTGTATGCGGGCCGGCGGCAAGCACAACGACCTCGAAAACGTCGGCCAGACCGCCCGGCATCACACCTTCTTCGAGATGCTCGGCAATTTCTCCTTCGGAGACTACTTCAAAAAAGACGCGATCGCTTTCGCGTGGGAACTGTTGACGCAACGATTTAAGCTCGATCCATCCCGGCTCTGGATCACGGTCTTTCGGGACGACGACGAAGCGGCCGACCTCTGGAAGGCGCATGTCCCGGCCGGCCGGATCCTCCGCCTCGGCGAGAAAGACAATTTCTGGTCGATGGGGGAGACCGGCCCCTGCGGTCCCTGCTCCGAGATCTTGATCGACCAAGGGGAACGGGTTCACGCCGATTGTCCCGGGATCGGCCGATGCGACTGCGATCGCTACCTGGAAATCTGGAATCTCGTTTTCATGCAATACAACCGCGACGCGCAGGGAAAGCTCACCCCCCTTCCGAAGCCGAGCATCGATACAGGGATGGGACTGGAGCGGATCACCGCGGTCTGCCAGGGGGTCCTGAGCAACTACGAAACCGATCTCTTCCAGCCGATTTTCAAGGCGATCGCCGAGCGGTCTCAGAAACCAGAACAAGCGGTTCGGGGAGCGATGGCGGGACGGGTCATTGCCGACCATCTCCGCGCGATCACCTTCCTGATCAATGACGGGGTGATCCCCTCGAACGAAGGGCGCGGCTATGTCCTTCGGCGAATCCTCCGCCGCGCGGCCCGGTTCGGAAAGCAGCTCGGGTTCCACGATCCTTTTCTCTACGAGCTGACCGGCGTCGTGATCGACACGATGCGCGGCCCCTATCCCGATCTGGAGCAGCACAGAAAGCAGATCGCGCAGGCGGTCCTCTTGGAAGAGGAGCGGTTTATCCACACCCTCAACCAAGGGGTCCAGCTCCTCGAAGAAATCATTGCGAAGGTGAAAGGTCAAGGGAAGCAGGTCATCCCCGGAGAGGAACTCTTCACCCTTTATGACACCTACGGCTTCCCGCTCGATCTAGCTGTGGAGATGGCCCAAGAAGCGGGGATCGGAACCGACGAAGCCGGCTTTAACACTGCGATGGAGGTCCAGCGGGAGCGGGCGAGAAAATCGTGGGTCGGCGCCGGCGAGGGAGAACGGGGCGAGCCGATCTATCGGGCGCTGGCGGAAGAGGTCGGAAAGAGCCAATTCACCGGATATGAACATCTCGAAGAAGAGGTCACCCTCCTGGCGATTCTAAAGGGAACCGAGCGGGTCTCCTCGGCCAAGGGGGGAGAGGCCGTCGATTTGATCTTCAACCCCAGCCCCTTTTACGCCGAAGGGGGCGGGCAGGTCGGCGATCGAGGAACGCTTTCTTCGACCACGGCTCTGGTCGAGATCAGCAACACGGTCAAACCGGTTCCGGATCTTCATCTGCACCGCGCCAAGGTGATCCAAGGGACGATCACGGTCGGCGACCGAGTCCATGTCGCCGCCGACGCCGATGCGCGCAAGAACGCGGCGCGGAATCACACCGGCACCCACATTCTTCATGCGGTGCTCCGGGAGGTGCTCGGCGATCATGTGAAACAGGCGGGCTCCCTGGTGGCCCCCGACCGCCTCCGATTCGACTTCTACCACTTCACTCCCCTGACCGAAAAGGAGATCGACCGGGTTGAAGCACGCGTCAATGAGCGCATCCGCGAAGACGCCCCTGTCGAGACCGAAGTCATGGAGACAAAAGACGCAATCGCAACCGGGGCAATGGCCCTCTTCGGAGAAAAATACGGAGAGAAAGTCCGCGTGGTGCGCGTCGCCGATTTCAGCCGAGAGCTCTGCGGAGGCACCCATTGCCACGGCGCAGGGGAGATCGGCCTCTTCAAGATCGTCAAAGAAAGCAGCGTCGCCGCCGGCATCCGCCGGATTGAAGCACACACCGGGCCGGCTGCGTATCACGATGTGAAAAACCAGGAGCGGGTCCTCCGCGAGGTCGCAAGCCTCCTTCGGACGCGGCCGGAAGAGGTCGTCCCAAAAGTGGAACGCCTGAATACACAGCTTCAAGAGAAAGATCGGGAGATCGAACGGTTGAAATCCCGCGCAGCGACGCCGGCCTCCGATCCCCTTTCGGACGTCCGAAAGATCGGGCCGGTTTCGCTGATCTCCCAAAAGATTCCTCCGGCGGAAATCAAAGATATCCGTGCCCATGCCGATCGGCTGCGTGACCGGCTCAAATCGGGGATCATCCTCGTCGGCGCCGTCGA
>JAHFEM010000322.1 GCA_023248505.1 Nitrospirota bacterium | reverse complement strand
CCGCCAGAATCGCGGCCCGGCCCTGCGCGATCTCGGCAAGGGCTTGAGGGAAGAGGTCCCGCGAGCGAAATTGCGATCCCTCCGCCGGAACGGAAACCCAACGAAGCTCCTCGGCCGCCTCCCGCACGAACGAGAAAGAGTAGCCGGCATTCACGCCGATTACACGCACCCCGGTCATCAAACGGGCAAAGCCCAAACACTCCCCGGCGTTGCCGGCACGGGCGCGTTTGTCGTCGAGACGGGGTGCGACGTTATGGAAAATAAGGGTGCCGGCGGGGGCGTCGTTTAATCCAAGCTGCGCCACGCAAAACCCGGCCGCCAGGGTTGAAAAAGAAGGGACGGGGGTCAGCATGATCTCCGCATCCGGAAGGGTGAGCTTGATCCGCTGTGCTACCTCCGCAAAGGCGAGGTCTCCGTGGCCGTAATCGGCAACGAGATGAATCAGCATGGGCGAAAAGTCCGGATGAGGCGAAGAGGGATAGATGAAGGAAAGGGTAGGTGGCGTCGGATGAGGTGAAAACGGGTTAGAGATTAAAATCGAACCTCATCCGGTTCCATCTGCCCCGTCCCACCTCATCCCGTCGGAGCGATTTCCCCCCGCGGCGAGGGAAAACTATTCCTTTCCGAACACCTTTTTCAGAAGAGGCTCGATCTCTCCCTTTTTCGCCATTTCGTCGAGGATATCGGTATCGCCGTAGAACTCTCCCCCGATAAAGACCTTTGGGAGGGTAGGCCAGTTGGTCATCTTGGAGAGGGTCTCCCGTTTTTCCATGTTTCTCAACACGTCGACGACTTCAAAAGGGAAACCATATTTGTTGAAAAACTGGATGGTCTCCAGTGTAAAACCGCACATCGGCATCGACTTGGTTCCCTTCCCGTAGATCAAGATCTTATTGTCTGTGACTTCCTTTTTAATTTCTTCTTCAATTGGGCTGCTCATCGTTCATTTCTCCTTGGTTCTGTTATCGTTGATGCCATTAATGGCCGGAAGGGGCCTGTGTCGGGGCCTCTTCGGGGGTGTAGGACTTAATCTCCAATGCATGGATTCGACCATCCTGCATCGGCTCGCTCAGCGCTTGGTAGACGAACCGCTGCCGATCGAGCAGGTTTCGTCCCCGGAACGCCTCCGAGACAATCTGAACGCGGTAATGATCCATGGTGCCGGTCCGGTCGGCCACCGTAACCACGGCATCCGGCATCGCTTTTTGAATGTAACTGATCAACACATCTTTACTGATCATTGATCTGGACTCCAATCCGTTATTTTAAAACCCCTCTTTTGCAAGGAGGGGTCAGGGAGGCGTATCGGAAAAGGCCGTTGAGATCGTTCGTTAAGAATTCGTTACAGGGAAGTGATTATACCCTATTTCAGGCCGATCTTAAAGTGGAAAGAGGAATAAAAACTTCCGATGAAAGTTATATCGAAGATTCGCTTCCTTTTGCTTGACAGCGGATCGAAGGTTGGACTATATAGTCAGGGCCGAACGGTCGAGATCCGATTGTCTCGGCGTCCGGACGCTTCGAACCGAGGGGAGGAAGGATCGTTATGGAATATGTTCCGGTTCCCGAAATCGACGAGGAGATCGCGCGCATCATCGCCTTCTTCAAATGGGACTATCTCGATCCGAAGCGGATCCGGATGATCCGAAGCCGCGGAACGCGAAGCCGCCGAATTCTGGCCCGATGTCACGCCCTGCCGAAGGCGTTGCAGACCGGATTGGCCCTCCCGGCGCATTACATCATTGAGCTGGTCTCCGAGAATTATGATCGCCTCTCGGAGGCGGAGAAGACCAAAACCCTCATCCATGAGCTTCTGCATATCCCGGCCACCTTCGGCGGCGGATTTCGGCATCATGATTATGTTCACGCCAAACGCGTGAACCAATTGTATGAGAAGTATGCCGAGTCTCTCTTGCCTCCTCCGGCGATTTCAGCGGCCGTCCCCGTACAATACGGTATCCGCTTCTGAAGAATTTAGGCGCCGCCCTCCTGCCTGATTCGATCGATGGATGTCGCCCGCTAAAGGAGAGCCTCTATTTTCCTGCAGACCACGTCCGGATCGCGAATGCCGCGCAGCGGCTCGCTTCGCTCCCCTTCCTTGAGGTGAAGGAGGATGGTCCCGATCCCAAAGAGGCGGTCGAGAGGGCCCTGTTCAACGCTGGCCGAGGCGATCTTCTTCAACGGGACGATCTTCTCCGTTTGGCCTAGAATTCCGGCCGCTCGGTGGACAGCCGCACGCGTGACCGCATAGCGGCTGGTGCGGCGAAGAAAAAGGGCGAGTCCGATGAAGAGGCCGACGCCAAACGTATAAATCAGCCCGCTGCCCGGGTCCTCCGTTGAAAAGATGAGAAGTGCGCGGAGGGCCGAAACGGAGGCGACAAACCAGAGAAAGAGATATTCGCTCCAGGCGGGTTGTCCCTTCCAGACGAGGCTCCGATCTTCTTCCGAGGAGAGGGTGTGAGAGGGGGTTCCGTCGGCATTCATCTCGCTCTCCTTCTAAAGTGAAAATAAAAATTTTACGGAAGAGGATGGCGGCGCGGTTAACGCCGATCCTGATGCGCCTCCCGGGCGAGCAGCGCCCGTTTGCGCTCCACCCCCCATCGATATCCGGAGAGCGCGCCATCGTTGCGCACCACCCGGTGGCAAGGGATCGCAACGGCGATGCTGTTGGATGCGCAGGCCTGCGCCACAGCACGGGCTGCTTTCGGAGAGCCGATCCGTTCCGCGATTTGGGTGTAGCTCGCCGTCGCGCCGGCCGGGATGTCGCGCAACGCCCGCCACACCCGTTGCTGGAAAGCGGTGCCCCGCACGTGAAGCGGCAGATCGAGCCCAAGCGCCGGCGTCTCAACGAAGGCGATCCCCTGAGCGACCCACTGCTCAAACGCCTCATCGCCGCCGATCAGCTCTGCCCTGGGGAAGCGGTCCTGGAGATCGCGCGCCAGCAGATCGGGATCGTCTCCGAGCAGGAGGGCGCAGATCCCCTTGGGCGTGGCCGCGACCAAGATCGACCCCAACGAACATTCGCCGACGGCGAAACGGATCGATGCGCCGACACCGCCGGCGCGAAAGCCGGAGGGGGTCATCCCCAGCGCTTCCGAAGAGATCGCGTAGAACCGGCCGGTGGAATTGAATCCGGCCTCAAAGATCGCCTCGGTGACGGTTCCGCTTCGGGACAACGCCTCCCGCACCCGCTCTGCGCGGCGGGCCGCCGCATACGCTTTGGGCGTGACGCCGGTGATCGCTTTGAAGACGCGATGAAAGTGAAAACGGCTCATTCCGGCGACTTCCGCGAGCGTATCGAGGTTCGGCAGCGCCTCGGCGGCTTCGATCAGCCGGCACGCTTTCGCGACCGCCGCGGCGCGTTGCTCGGCGAGCGCAGGCGCGTCCGGTCGGCACCGTTTGCACGGCCGAAAGCCGGCATCGACCGCCTCTTCGCGCGTCGAATGGAACCGGACATTCTCGCGCCGCGCCGACCGCGCCGGGCAGGAGGGTCGGCAATAGATCCCCGTCGTTCGGACGGAAAAATAGAAAATGCCGTCCGCGCTGCGATCACGCCGCCGCACGGCCGTCCAGCGATCGTCCTCACTCGGAAAGGCCGGTGGGGCCTTCTTGTTTGTCGATGCAACGTCCATGATCCTCCTTCCCTTCGATTTCAGCGACCGGAATGACTCGTTGAAATCATGCTAGAGGAAAATACGCTTCCCGGCACCCCGTTTGTTGCTTTCAAATCTATTCTATCGCCGCAATCCATGTTAAACCATATGAAAATAAAAAGCCGCGGGACCCGCCGACGGCGCCGTCCCTCGCGCGCGGGGCTGCCTGTTCGACTTGAAATGTCAGCCGATCTCCCAGCAGAGCTTCGGTTTTTAGCGCCGTGTTTCTTGCCCGATGGATGTGCGACGCCGGTTCAGTCCGACAGCTCGCTCAATC
>JAHFEM010000321.1 GCA_023248505.1 Nitrospirota bacterium | reverse complement strand
GATCGGAACGACGTTAATCTCCAATAGCGCCATCTTACCCTCCTTGCTAAGCCTTTTGCGCTCGATCCGAGTTCGCAAGAGGCGATCCTTTTTTTATTGTAAGAGAAACGGCCGGTAAAAATCCATACGGCGCTTAGGAGCGGTTCGGGAGGGGTTTATTTCGTACAGGGTTCTTTCAGCGGAATCGCGGCGAGGGCCGATTCCGGGATTGAAGAGAAGGGCCCGGGAAAGGGAACCGCGGCTTGCTCGAACGCTTCTTTGAGAAATGCGTTTAATGCCTCAATCGCGTGATTCAGCCCTTGCGAGGGACAAGGAGGGGAGTAGAGAAGCAGGTCATATCCGGGGATCAGACCCAGGGCCGGGTAGATCGTATTTTGAAAGGTCACCCGGCTGACTTCCGCGAGATCTTCTGCCAGCCGCTCTGAAAAGTCGTCTATTTCCCGCTCTTGAACGAGCGCAACGAGGGGGAGAATTCCGAGCCGGGGTTTTCCTTCGAGATCATCCTGACCGGCCGCGGGCCCCATCGGGAGAATGCCCGAGTTCGAAAACATCTCCGCCAAGCGCGCCGGCCGTGATTTGAATCCCCATGAAAGATATTCGGCCATCGAAAGGGGGCGATCGGCCAGGATGAGCGACTGTCCCAGATGGAGTTGAAGGGCGCTCCGGATGTCGTCCGCTCCTTCGAGCAGGTGACGGAAATCTTTTCCTTCTCGTCGGGGTCCGTAAAGCGCCGTGAGGGCCATCACCATCGGAACGGCATAAGTGGCTTTGGGGCCTTTCTGGATTTTCTTTTTGATTTTCTTAATCACGGGTCGATTCTAGGCGGATCAAGAGGGGGCTGTCAACTGCTGCAAGCATTTTCAGAGAATCAGGGAGATGCGACCGGTGTCCCTTCGGGGGAAGAAGCGGTTTGGGGGAGCAGATGGGGGGAGTAGGGGTCGGAGGGGTCGCGAGCGATCATCGTCCCATTGCTGAAGACGATCATTCGGATCGTCGGGTAGAGATGATTCTGGGGATTGAGATCTTTGATGTGGTAGATCCACACTTCTCTTAGCTCATCCGGCGGGATTTGACGGCGCTCCACTCCGGTCGGTTCTCCTAGGAGAGCGACGACGGCATCCTTCGACATTCCCGGTTTTAAGCTTCCGAACCAGGTTGCTTTGTAAAACCGGTAGGAGGGCCCCCCGCAACCGGCCGCGCCGAGCAGCACCAAGCCGATCAAGACCAGCGCCGCCCGCCGAATTTGCCCAGTTTGGTTTATCGTTGTCTTGCCGCCCATGGAGGGAATTTTAGTCCGATCGCCCTTCTTTTTCAACCAAAATGATACGCTGCTGCTGGCGGCGGGCGCTTTCTCTCCGACCGAGGCGCCATTCTTGACGAAAGAAATCGAAACATGTTACAACCAGGAAGATTTTGCCGCACAGAAATGCCGGAGTGGCGGAATTGGTAGACGCAAGGGACTTAAAATCCCTCGCTCCGCAAGGGGCGTGCCGGTTCGATTCCGGCCTCCGGCACCAACATCTTACAATTCTTCGGAAATTCCCGTCTGCCCAAGGCTCCAAAGCCGCTCTGCACCTCTTCAGCGCCGAGAATGATCGGAAACGCCGCCGAAGCTTAGGGGACCACCGTCACGGTCCCGCGCATTTCCATGTGAATGGCGCAGAAAAAGTCGTACGTGTTCGGTTTATCGAATTTCATTTGAAATGTCTCGCCGGGAGGGAGAAGGTGGTGAATCAGAAGATCGTCTGCGACATGGGCCGGTTCTTTTCGGTTGGGGTCGGCGGCGGTCAGAAAATGGGTTCGCTTATCTTCATTAATCCATTTGACCTGGGATCCGGTTTTGATCTGTTGGAATTTAGGTGAAAACTCGGTTCGACCGTCCGGGATCTTAAATTCCACCGGGTCTGCCGCATCGGCCCGCTGCAATTTCACCGGGGCGATTAAGATGACCAATACAAGAAAACTGGTTTGGAATAAAAGAACTCTTTTCATCATTCTTGATCCTTATTTGTTATGCCATTGGAAATAAAATGAAGTAGGTTCCACTCCACAATTGTTATGGAGACTGAATCGATTCAGAGCCGATACTGATTAACTTCAATTTTACTGGACAGTGGTTGATAAAGCAATATTATGAGCAGTCGCAATGGGCTCTACCGGATCCTGGCCGCCCGCCTTGTTTCAGGTATCGTATGGAGAAATCCCTGAAGGAGCCGCTTAAGAGATTTGCTCCATTTTCTTGTAGACGATAAAGCCGATGAGTAGAATGGCTCGTTGAGCTTATGATAAAGCATACCACATCGTGTGCCGGGCGGTCGGCCAACGAACCGGAGGGGATTGAACCGAAGCCGGTTGACGTTAAGCTGCTGACAATGACGGAAGCGGCGGGTTCCATATCGAGGGGCGCAACCATCGGCGGGCAAGGGGTTGCAATAGAAACAAAACGACGCGTGAAGAAACGCTTTTCTTTAGGGGGGGTTAACATCCGTATGCCGCATGAGCATCAAGCCGCCTTTCCCCTTGGCCGCTCGGTGCTGGAATAAAAAAGCCCCGCCGGAGAGGGCTCCGGCGGGGCTGATTCGATCAAATAGGATCTCTTGTTAGGAGACTAATTTGACGTTAGTGGCTTGCGGGCCCTTCTGGCCTTGGGTGACTTCGAACTCAACGGCATTTCCCTCTTCGAGGGATTTGTAGCCGTCGCCGGCAATGGCGGAAAAGTGGACAAACACATCCGCTCCCCCATCCTCACGTGTGATAAACCCATAGCCTTTGCTGCCGTTAAACCATTTTACCGTCCCTTTGATCATCGAGTGTTTCTCCTCATTTTTTATCAGCAATTTGCTGGTGAAATGTCCATTGTCCCTAAGCTGAGAAATAAAAAAAAAGCTACAGCGAGTTGTAGAAGCTGCAGCCGATCAGTTCTTCCCTTCAACTTTTACAATGGACTCCCCTCTTTTGTATCATGACCTATTATAAAAGGTCAATAAAAATTAATTTACCATTTTCGTCGATCATGAGAGCACGTTCTCCCCTAATTTATCAAGGAAGTGTATAATCGCAAACGGTTGAACTCAGCCTTAGGTGATCTACCCCATTAGCCTGGAATGAAGATGTCCTTGCTGCCGATCCATGAAATCCTCCCCTTGCTGCGGCAGGTACTTGCCGCACAAGCCGCCGCCGTCTTGCAGGCGCCCCCCGGCGCCGGCAAGACCACCCAGGTCCCGTTGGCCCTGCTGCAGGAACCCTGGCTGAAGCATCGGTCGATTTTAATTCTGGAACCCCGCCGGCTGGCGGCGCGCGCGGCGGCGGCGCGGATGGCCTCCCTTCTCGGCGAGTCGGTGGGGGAGACCGTCGGCTATCGCATTCGATTCGAGGCCAGGGTCTCAAAGAAGACGCGGATCGAGGTGCTGACGGAAGGCATCCTCGCGCGCCGGCTGCAATCGGATCCGGCGCTGGAAGGGGTCGGCCTGGTGATCTTCGATGAGTTTCACGAGCGGCACCTGCACGCCGATCTGGCGCTCGCGCTCTGTCTCGACAGTCAACGGGTGTTGCGCGACGATCTGAAGCTCCTCGTCATGTCCGCGACGCTGGAGGGGACGGCCGTGGCGGCGCTTCTCGGCGATGCGCCGATGGTCACGAGCCAAGGGCGGAGTTTCCCGATCGAGGTGCGCTACGCCGCGCGCGACCTCGAAGATCGACTGCCGCAAATTGTGCATCAGGCGGTCCTCCATGCGCTGGAGCGCGACAAAGGGGATCTGCTCGTCTTTCTCCCCGGCGCAGGGGAAATACGCCGCACGCAAGCGCTGTTGGCGCCCGTGTCGGCGCAGGGGCAAGTCGATGTCTACCCGCTCTATGGCGATCTTCCTTGGGAGGGGCAGGACCGCGCGATCAAACCAGCCGAAGGAGGACGGCGCAAGGTGGTGCTTGCAACGCCGATTGCGGAGACCAGCTTG
>JAHFEM010000320.1 GCA_023248505.1 Nitrospirota bacterium | reverse complement strand
CGATCTGGACGGTTCGTTGCTGCACCGCCTCCTGGTTCCCGGCGCGGTCCACGGCGTGATAAAGGAGGGCCAATTTCCCTTCTTCCGGGAGAGGAAAGGAGAGGGTGCGTCGCTCCGAGAAGAGAAGAGAGGGGTCCGGTCGAATCACCCCCTCCGGGTCGGAGTTGATTTGATAGCGCAGTTCGGCCAGCCCCGAGCCTCCCGCCGGGTCGGATGCTTCGAGGCGGGAGAGGGAATACCAACCCGATTCGCCGGGAGCGTCGGATGGGACAAGATGGGTCGCGGGAGGGGTTGCATCGACCTGAAAGGTCACCGTCGCTTCGGTGCGGTTTTCAGCGAGATCGGCAATCGACGCGACAAAGGTATAGGCGTTGTCCGGAAGCGGATCGGGGGTATACGTTGCTTCCTCTTCCTCCACTTTGAAGAGAGAGGCGATCTCTTTGCCGTTCAGGGCGGCCCGAAAGCTTTTGCGGTCGACGCCGGAATTTTTATCTTTGTATTGAAGTGTAAAAGCGGGCCGGGGGTTGTTGGTCAGGAGTTTGGGGGTCGGCGCGATCAAGGTCAATTGGGGCGGGACGGCATCGGTCCCGACAATCCGAAGGGTGATCCCGCCCCCCGGTTTCCCCTTCAGCTTCACCCGGAGGATGTTCTTTTCTTTAAGAGAGATCGGCCTCTCGAAGAAGGTTGTCTTTTGATTGAAATCGGAGGGACGGACCACCTGAACGCCGTTCAACAAAATCTCGGAGGCGCTGACCTTTTCCCCCGGCGCGTCGTTCATCCCATTGTTGAAGATCTTGAGGAAGTATGAAGCCTCCGGATCGATCAGGGTAAAGCCGCTTTCGACCACAACCGGATTTCCCTCTTCACGGAGATAGTTTTTCTCGAAAGCGGTGAATTTCCCTGCGCCCTCGGAGGGCGTCGGCAGGAAAAGAGAAAGAAGAACGAAAAAAAAGACCGGCAAAGAGAGTCGAGGGCTGGGGATACGGGAATCGGCCTCCGTCATTCAAGAAGCCCTTTCGTTTTTTGATGAAACAAGACCATCCTCAAACGGCTGGAAAACGTTGAAAGGCTATCATAGCCTTGTACTAACGTCAATTGAAAAGGGGCCGGAGGCCGCAGCGCGCCCCGATCATCGTGTCCGGCGCGGTTTTTTCTGGAGCGACGGCCATTGAGAAGGCGTTTCGAAGAGAAGGCGGAAGAGCCGATGGACCCGATCGGTGTGAGCGCGGTAATCCCGCAGGAATTGATCTTCGACCGAAGCCGCTCCCTCCTCACGGTAACCGAGCCGAAGGGCGCAAGCCCGAATCCCCTTCGGATCGGCCGGAACCAGGTGGGTTTGGGAATCGTTGACGAGCTGAAGCTTGTTCTCCACATTTCTCAAAAAGAGGTAGGACTCCCGGAGGCAACGATCTTCTTCTTCGGAGAGGATGCGGGATCGACGCAGTTTTTTGAGCGCCTTCAGGGTGTTTCGCTCCCGGACCGCAGTGCGTGTCGCTCCGAAGTAAAGCTGCAATGATTGAACAAGAAATTCGATCTCCCGAATCCCCCCCCTCCCCAGTTTAACGTGGCTCGCCGTTTGTTGTGAAAGGGCGATCTTCTCATCGACCCGCTCCTTCAATGCCCCCACCTCCTCCAATCCTGGAACGCCGAACGGCTTGCCGAAAATAAACGGGGCCGCCATTTTCAGGAATTGCCGCCCCAAGGCGCGGTCTCCCCCCGCCGGCCACGCTTTGAGAAGGGAGAGCCGCTCCCAGGTCTCCCCGCGCGCGGCGTAATAGCGCCGGTAGCCCTGAAGCGGCTGGACGATCAGCCCCTTCTCCCCTTCGGGGCGAAGCCTCAAATCGACGCGATATACGTAGCCTTGGCCCGACACCGTATTCAGCGCCGCAGTCACCTCCTGGGAAAGCCGCCGGAAGTAAACGGCATTGGCGATCCGGCTGTCGCGGTTTCCCCGAATGCCGGAGGTCTTTCCGGCGCGCGTGGCGTAGAGATAGAGAAGATCGACATCGGAGCTGAAATTAAGCTCGCCCCCCCCCAGCTTTCCCATGGCGATGACCGTGAATCCGATCCGGACCGGCCTTCCCGATCGATCCCGGCGAGAAGGAATCCCGTATCGCTCCCGCAAGGCCTGGTCGGAGATCTCATACGCCTTCTGGATGAGCACGCCGGCCAAGTCGGTGAGCTCCGCCAAGATCTCCTCGACGGAGGCTTCCCGCAATAGGTCGCGGACGCCGATCCGGAGGATCTCTTTTCGTTTGAAGATGCGAAGGAGATCGAGCCGATCCTGCTTTGTTTTGAGGAGCCGCAGGGCCTGTGAGAAATCGCGCGCCATTTCCCGCTTCGTTCGTGGCCGCTTCAGCACCGCCGGGTCGAAGATCCAGTAGAAGTACTCCGGATTCCGGATGAGAATCTCGGCGAAAAAAGGGCTTCCGCCAAAGACGGCAGCGGCGCGCGAGACGGTGGCGGGATCGTCCCGCAGGTAGGAGAGGAGCTGGGTCTTGCTGAACGCCGCTCGGGTGAACCGCTCGAAGTCGTTGAGCCCCCGGTCGGGCTCCGGCGTTTGGCCGAGGGCGTCTAAAAAATCTTCCAGGATCTCGGCGAAGAGTTCCCGCGCGCGCGGCTCTTCTGCGATCAGCTGGAGGTTGGCATCGGCCTTCTTAATCTCTTCGAATCCGTAGGGTCTTAACAGAAAGGCGACCTCCTCCACATTCAACTCGGGGGCAAGGAGGAGATCCTTCGGCTGCAGCGGAGGTTTCGTGGCGGGGGAAGGTTCCTTCCGCGGACCTTTTGACTCATTTTTTGGATCGAGAGGGGACACCGTATCTCATTATTTTGCGAGATTCTGTTACAGCGAACGGGATGCATCACCGGCGCGCGTCCGTGTTGAGCGACGTGTCAGGCGACTGCATGAATGTTCGTTGGCAGCCTGCTCAGAGTGAGTTCCTTTAGTTGAACCTTCTTGCTTGCGTTGTCGATGTCAATGCCAACTAAGCGGCCTTCGACGTCGTAGTCGAGAACAACGCCTTCGGAGATCTCTTTGCTCTCCACGCTCGCTTTCTCGGAAAGATCGATGTAAAGGGAATCCGTTTCTGGGTATTAATTGAGTTTCAAGGCTTGAACCCTCTATCAGGAAAAGCATTGTGAATTGTTTGCTTGTCTTCCAAAGTGATGACTCGTAACATACGGCCTCCGAACTCGTCAATTATACCCCAGAACCGGAAACGATTGTACTCCCGGGGTTCTATCTTGAGCGGATTTTGGATAACCCGAATGCACCATTCTTTCTTGAGATACGGCCGCTTCCGCAACACCTCTTTTTAGAAGTATTCAGAAAGCGAAACTTGTCCGGCAGCGGCTTGTCCGCCTCCAGAAAGCGGAGGATCTCTTGTTGTTCTTGTTCGGTGCGGTTCGGCGCGGCATGAAACGTCTCTTTCTCTCGGTGCTCTCCCTGGTGTCAGACCGGGGGCGTGATGGAACATAAACAGCACTGAGCGGCTCTTTCACTTCTTTTTTTGGGCCTGAGGTAGATGCTTTTTCTTTTTCCTGCCTGCTTCCCAGTCTCTTATTTCTTCGACCAACTCTTCCAGCGTCTGTTCTGTAGGGTATTTGAGGGTATGGGCATACTCTGTTTTCCCGACTTGAATGACTTCGATTTCTTTTTCTAAAAACTGTTGAATTTCCTCAAGGCGGGGTTTCTCCTCCCGGCTGCAAAAGGAAAGCGCCTCCCCTTTTTTAAAGCCGCGCCCGGTTCGGCCCACCCGATGCACATAGTTCTCCGCCAACTCCGGCAAATCATAATTCACCACGTAATGCACATCGGGGATATCAATACCGCGCGCGGTGATGTCGGTGGCGATGAGAATGCGGCATTCCCCTGCTTTGAACCGGTTCATGACATCCGAACGCGCCTCCTGGTCTTTTTCGCCGTGAATGGTAAAGGTCTCGATCCCCACGCGTG
>JAHFEM010000319.1 GCA_023248505.1 Nitrospirota bacterium | reverse complement strand
GCCGAATCGTATGATGAAGTCATCGAGTGCGGCTCGGGCGGCTGCGCCTACGGGGCGGGCGATTACACCTTCCACTGCCACATTCCTCAACATTATGTCACCGGCATGTGGGGCTTCTGGCGCGTCTACAACACCCTGCAAGCGTCCGGCTCTCAGGATGACGTGATGCCGCCGCTGTCCGAGCTGCCCGATCGCAAAGGCAAGATGAAACCGGCGGTCGACTCCTCCAAATTGGTCGGCGCCACCGTCGATTGGTTCGGCGGACAGAAGTTCAAGATCACCGCCGACAAGAGCAACTGGAAGGCGAACCCGCCGGAAGTCTCGGTCAAGGAATGGGTCGATATGCTTCTCCCCGCGCAGGGAAAACCGGGCGGGACCGATGACGAGCACAAGCAGATCGTTTCAATGGATGCAACGGTGTTGGATTGGACCTGGCAGGGGAATGTCGCCATGTCCGAGCCGGAGACGCAGCAGAGCTGGGTCAACTATAAGAGCCCCGCGCCGGGGAAGCGATTCGCCATCCGGTTTGATCCGGCCACCGGGAAGCTGTCGATTCCGTATTTAAGGCCTCACATGGGGAGACGGGTTCCCTTTTCGCCGGAGCACAACCCGGCCCCCTTCTTCGAGCCGATCCGCCGGATGGCGGGGGAGACGGAGCCGGCGACCCCCGGAGAGCAGGGTCCCTGGAGCCTCTGTCCCGGAAGAGCGCCTCGAAAGTACTACAACATTAATGGGATCACCCTTCCGATCACCCTGAAGAAGGCGACCGCCAAAACACCGGCGATCGTCGATCCCGACGGGCTGCTCTTCGTCCTAGAGGAGGAAGAAGCGGATGTGCGGGCGAACGACGCGAAAAAAATACCGTTGGCGATCCGCGCCAATGTGTATGACTGCGTCGATGTCATCTACAAAAGCAAGATGCATGATGACGACCGGACCGTCCATTCCAACAAGACCAACATCCATCCTCATTTCTTCCAGTTCGACATCACCGCGTCGGACGGGGTGATCATCGGCTTCAACTACGAGCAGTCGGTCCGGCCCTTCACCATTTTAAAGCCGGAAGACAAGCAGAAGCCGCATGAAGGATTGCCGGTTCCTCAGAACACCACGCTGACCAAAGATGCGAAGGCGGGGGAGTCGTCGGTTGAGATTGCTTCCGCCGTCCGCCACATCGACACACACGGCACCCAGTTCGATGCCCCGATGTTCCAGCCGGGGATTACCATCGGGTTGAGCCTCGATGGGGTGGGAACCTTCGAAGCGGTCAAGATCAAGGAGATCAAGGGAAACACAATTGTTCTGACCGAGCCGCTCAAGGGAAATCACAAGAAGGGAGCCATCGCCAGCCCTGAATTCGTCCGCTACCGCTGGTATCCGGATGTCGATCTCGGGTTGGTCTTCTGGCACGACCATGTCTTTGGTCTGGATGGCTGGGGCCATGGGCTTTTCGGATCGACCATTGTCGAGCCCCCCGGGTCGACCTATCATGATCCGACGACCGGCAAAGAGATCCGCAGCGGCATCGTGGCCGATATCCACACCACGGATCCGGTCTCGGCGCAGGTTTCGGGGAGCTTCCGTGAAGTCGTCATGCAGATCATGGATTCCAACCCGAGAACCGCAGAGCTGATCACCGCCGATAACCCGATGGCGGGTCGTCCTTCCGTGGACGGCACCCCCTCTGCAAAGTATCCGGAGCGGTTGAACAAATCGGCGATGACCTTCCTTAACGGAGGAGAGGCGACCACCGGCGGAGGGTATGGGTTGCGGGTGGAGCCGCTTTCCGTGCGGCTCGCCAACAATTCCGATCCTTCGCAGCTCTTCTCCAGCAAAATCCATGGAGATCCGGAGACCCCGGTGATGCGGGCCTATTTGGGAGACCCCCTTGTTTTCCGTATCATTCAGGGATCAGCGAATGAAGCCCACACCTGGCATGTCAGCGGCCATTGGTTCCCGATGGAGCGCTACAATGCCGACTCTCTCCCGCGCAACACCTTCCACATCGCCATCGCCGAGCGGCTCGATATGGTGATTCCGAATGCCGGGGGGCCGCAACGGATGGCGGGGGATTATCTTTACTACTCCGGACGGGCTTCTCATTTCTCGGGGGGAGCCTGGGGAATGATCCGGGTGTTGGATAAGGCGGATAAGACCCTCCAGCCGTTGCCCTCGCGGGAAGAGATCCCCGCTTCGGCGAAGGAACTCTGCCCTTCGGATGCGCCGGTGAAGAACTTCAGCGTCTCGGCGATCGATTATGCCATGCGCTTCAACCCGGGAATGCCGGAGGCGATGGAGGTCGATCTGGGCCGGAAGGTCTCCACGGCCAATGAGCATGGAAAGGCGTATGTCCTCGACGATGAAATCGTCAAGGTCAAGAGCGGCAGTCTCAAGCCGAACCCGCTGACCCTCCGGGTCAACGTGGGAGACTGCATCAAGATCAAACTTACGAACAAGATGGCCAAGGAGCGGGCGGGGCTGCATGCCGACATGCTCGCTTTCGATCCGAAAGATTCGACGGGGATCAATGTCGGAAACAACCCCGGAGACCAGACCATTGCGCCAGGCCAGAGCCGCGTCTACACTTTCTATGCTCACCCCGAATATGGTGAGAACGCCGCGCTGATCCAGGATTGGGGGAACGTCGTGGAGAATCCCCGAAATGGGCTGTACGGCGCCATCATCATTGGGGCGAAGAGATCGAAATATCGCGATCCGATCAGCGGAGAGGATATTTCGTTGCGGAATGCCTGGCAGGCCGATGTGATCGTCGATCGGACGGTTCCGGGGAATGAAAGCAAAAAGAACTACCGGGACTTCTCCCTGATGTTCCAGGATGAGGATACCCTCATGGGGACCAGCTTCATGCCCTATGCGCAGAAGGTCGCCGGACTGATCGGTGTGAACTACCGGTCGGAGCCGAAGGATTGGTACCTTGAGAACGGCTGCGAGATCGGGATGCTCTTCCGATGCGTGGCCGACAGCAAGAGCGGCCCCTTCACCCCCGTTTTGGAAGCCCATGCCGGCGATGCGGTGATGATTCATGTCTTCGGCGGCTTCAGCGAGCAGGTCGGTGTTTTTGCCCTGGATAGTCATGAGTGGCCGGCCGATCGTTTCAGAGGGGCCCATCTTCACAGCTCCTTTGAGTTCGGCGGCAGCTCTTACCTTCGTATCGACCTCAGAGGGGGGGCCGGTGGACCGCATCAGATGCCTGGAGATTATGTCTATATGAATCATCGCGCGGCGTATATCGATGCGGGGCAATGGGGCTTTCTCCGGGTGTTGCCGAAGGGAGACAAGAAGATCCTCGCCTTGTCGCCGACCGATCCCGGGTTCCGATTTGTGGAACAGAAGGGGAGCGTCCGGCCGATCTCCACGGGGAAGGCGGAATAAAGAATATCGATCCGTTGGATTGAAAAGGCAAGAAAAGTAGAGGGACTTTCGGGTCCCTCTACTTTTTTGCGCGATAGGTCTGTCGCCGGATTCCGCTCTGCCGAGGATGTAATCTGATTCAGAACCGATAAGCCGTTTAGTGCCGTTTATTTTGGAGACAATTCATGGTGAACAGAAAAAAGCGCCTCTCCTGGGTTTTCACGATCCTTCTTCTCACGTTGGCTCTTGGAGTCGGGACATGGATCTTCTCTCTCTCCCTCCCCGGAAGGCTCGGCGTCGATCTCACCTATGCCGCCAAGGGGCGCCCTGCCAACCCGGTGAAATGGATCTATACGACCGGAAATACCATTTTTTCCCGCCCGGCGATCGGATCCAATCAATCGGTCTACGTCTGATCCGGGGATACTTATCTCTATGCCATTGATTCCGGTGGAAAATTGCTCTGGAAGCAAAAGATCGGTCCGCTGAAGCATGTCAGCTTGATTAAATCGACCCCTGTCATCGCCGAGGATGGGACGATCTATGTCGGATCAACCGATTACCATCTCTATGCGGTGACCTCTCAAGGCC
>JAHFEM010000318.1 GCA_023248505.1 Nitrospirota bacterium | reverse complement strand
AGTCCGGACAACTCGCTCCCGGCAGGAAGCTGATCGTAAATGAGGGCCAGGCTTCCCGTGATCGCCGTCAGGAGATTGTTGAATTCGTGCGCCACCCCTCCGGTGAGCTGACTGACCGCCTCCAGCTTTTGGGCATGCCGAAGTTGCTCTTCAATCTGCTTCCGCTCGGTGATGTCGCGCACGAAAGCAACGTGGAATTCCTCCTCGCCCAGCCAAAGGTGTCGCGCCGAGACCTCCACCGGAAAATGACCCCATCCTTGCGGCGATGCAAGGTTTCGGTATGCACCGTACCAATCCGGCTCTGCATGATCTCCTCCCATTGTTCTTTCGGGAAGACGGGGTCGATGTCCCACAGTTTCAGGCCCAACAGCTCATCGCGGGTATAGCCGAGTGAGCGGCAGGCCTGTTCATTCACGTAAGAGAAGCCTGCGTCGCGGGTCATAAAGAAGACCCCTTCCGGCGCATGCTCCATGGAGAACTGAAAACGGAGCAGCGCCTCTTCAGCCCGCTTTCGCTCGGTGAGGTCCTCCAACTGCGCAACAAAATAGAGCGGTTCTCCGTCCGCGTCGCGGACAACCGTGGCGTTTACGCTGACCCACACCGTGTGCCCGTCCTTGTGGAAAAAACGCTTTTCCATGTTGAAGACGTCTCTCTCTTTATTGAGCAATTGCCGGAAGCCTTTCAGGTTCGCGTCCAAATCCTCCGGATTCATGATCGACTGAAAGTTCATTCCAACCAGCTCCTGCTCCGAATACCCCACCATCCGGCAAAAAGCATGATTGACCTCCAACCATCGGCCATCGAGTCGGGTCAAGTTCATGCCGATCGGCGCGCGATCAAACGCTTTGCGGAATCGCTCCTCGCTCAACCGCAATGCATCTTCAGCCCTCCGGCGCTCAGCGATCTCTTTTTTCAGCGCTTCGTTGGCGGCCGCCAGCTCTCGGGTGCGTTCAGCGACGCGTTGTTCCAGGTCTTCATTCATTCTCTTTATCTCCCATTGTGTCGCATAAACCGGAAGATTTTACCTTGGTTGAAGTATTTGAAAAAGTGTGTGCAACCACCCCGCCGCCTGGGAAAACGCGTCCCGATTTTACACCCGCCCGCTTTTAACGGAACACACTTATGATAAATAAGCCAAGGGGTAAAGTCAATCTCGGTATAATGAGATTCTCAAATGAATGCGATGGGTCCCGGAACGAATCGGCGAACCTGAGGCTGGATGACACCCCCTGTCACCTTCATCGGCCTATAAAGAGGGGGTCAAGGACTTCAGGAAGGAATGCTTGCTCTTCCTGTCTGAAAATGAATGAGGATCTTTCCCATTCAACCGCTCCGGGGACGGGTGATTCCGAGCGCTTTGATTCGGGAGCTGAGGGTGGAGGGGTTCATGCCGAGGACCTGGCCGCGCCGTTGTCGCCGGAGATCCGCCAGCCGGTCGCTTCGAGGGCGAGGATCAGGTTCTTCCGTTCCAACGCTTCCAACTCCTGGATCGTCCGGATCTCCGACAGAACGACCTTGGATGGCGGAGATTTCGGTTCGCTGCGGCGGCTGAGTGACTTCGGGAAGGGCGCGATCAAGGTTGAGCCGGCCGTCTTGCGCGGTGATGACGGCCCGCTCGATGACGTTCGCCAACTCCCGGACGTTGCCGGGCCGGGGATACGCTCTAACCTCCGGAGGCCTTCCTCCGAAGGGGACGCCACCCGGCGGCCCAACCGCTGCGCGAACCTTTTGGTGAACGCGGAGGCAAGGAGCGCGACATCGTCCCCGCGCTCCCGAACCGGCGGCAGCCGAATCGGAAAGACGTTCAGCCGATAATAGAGGTCGTCGCGGAAGCGTCCCTCCCTCGCCGCTTTTTGAAGATCGCGGTTCGTCGCGGCGATCACCCGTACATTCACCTTGATCTCGTCGAGGAAAATCGTCCCGCCGTCGGGCCAGGGCGAAGCGGCCGTCGCGCCGCCTCAACGCCCCCGTAAAAGCTCCCTTCTCGCGGCCGAAGAGCTCGCTCTCGATCAGGGTGGCGGGAAGGGCGGCGCAGTTGCCCCCGATCAGCGGCTTGTCGTTCCGCCGGCCGGCGGCATGAATCGCCCGGGCGATGAGCTCCTTCCCCGTTCCGGTCCCGCCGAGGATCAGAACGGTCGCGTCGGTCTCGGCCACCTGTTCGACATCCCCTTTCAAGCGCTTCTTTATTCATTCTCCTTCGAAGGCTGCTCGTCGAAGATCCGTCGGATCACCTCTTCGACCTCCACCTCCTCCACTGAGAGGTCGTCGATCGGAAGCCGGCCGAGGAGCCGGTGGGTCGTCTGGGCGACCTCCTTTTTCTTCACCTTCAAGACGGCATGGTGCGCATCCATTTCCACCACCCCCTCCTCCCCCGAGAGGGCGGCGGCCGCTTGGGGGCTGGCGAAGCGGATCTTGATCACCTTGTGATCGACGTAGCGGTTCGAGAGCGCCTCAAGCAATCCGTCGTAGACGATCCGGCCATGGTTGATCACCAAAACCCGACGGCAGAGCTGCTCCACGTCGCGCATGTAGTGGCTGGTGAGCAGCACCGTCGTCCGCTTGAGCCGATTGTACTCCTGAATGAAGCCCCGAATCTTCTCCTGAGAGATCACGTCGAGCCCGATCGTCGGCTCATCGAGGAAGAGGACCCGCGGCTGATGGAGCAGCGCCGCGACCAGCTCGCACTTCATCCGCTGCCCCAGCGAGAGCTGCCGGACCGGCACATTCAGAAGATCTTTCAGATCGAGCAGCGAGACCATCTCGTCGAGGGTCCGCCGGAACGCCTTTGGATCGACCTGATAGATGTCGCGGTTGAGCGCAAACGACTCCGCCGGCGGCAGGTCCCACCAGAGCTGGTTCTTCTGGCCCATGACGATGGCGAACTGCTTCTGGTAGGCCCGCTCCCGTTCCCACGGAACAAATCCCAAAACGCGCACTTCGCCTGCGGTCGGGGTGAGAATCCCGGAGAGCATCTTCAAGAGGGTCGTTTTCCCCGCGCCGTTCGGGCCGAGAAAGCCGACCAGCTCCCCCTCTTCCAGAGAAAAGGAGACCGCCTTCACCGCCTCGTTGTAAAACGCCTCGCGCCAGAAAAGCCCCTTGATCGATCCGACCAGCCCCGGCTCTTTCCGGTGGGTCTTAAAGGTTTTGGTCAGGTCTTTGACTTCGATGATGGGCATCCGAAATTCATTCTCCTTCGATTGACTTTAACTGCTCGCCGAACTGTAATGGCGCAGGCTCCAATTCCAAATACCCAGCGCCAGCGACAACAGCACCGCCGTGACGCCGATCGTGAGCCCGATCAGCGCGGGATCGGCCCGGCCGGTGAGAACCGAGGCCGGAACCGTCGCGATCAGGCTGCTCGGGACAATGAAGGTGAAGAACGCCTTCCCGAGGCCGCGATAAATCTCCCGCGGATAACGGGCCGTGTCCATGAAATAATAAACAATCGTATTGAGCTCCTGCGACTTCACCAGCCAAAAGACCGCGCTGTTGATCATCAGCGAGAAAGCATAGTAGAGCAAAAGGGAGACCGCCAACATCAAAAGATAGAGCGGGATGCTGCTCCAGGCCGCGTTTTCAAGATGGGCGAAGCCATACGCCACGAGCGCAAACCCCATCAGCCCCTCCCCCAGACTTTCGGTCAAGGAGACATGCCGGAAGGCAAGATGCGCATTCGCCGCCATCGGCGCCGTGAGCATCGCATCGAACCGTCCGGTGCGGACATAATCCCCCAGCTCCAAAAAACCCTGCCGGAAGGTGAGGTAAGCGATCTCGCGGACGATCCCGACGCTTCCGACGAGAACCAGCGTCTGGTGAAAAGTCCATCCGCCGATCGTCTCCACATTCGCATAGAGGATGGCGAAGAAAACCACGTTCACCCCCATGAAGAAGAGATCCATCAAGACGGCGATGACGAAATTCGCCCGGTAGATCATCTCGTTCTTCAGGTTGTGAACCAGAAACGATCG
>JAHFEM010000016.1 GCA_023248505.1 Nitrospirota bacterium | reverse complement strand
GACGAGCTTTACTTTTGGATGATCAAGCACATTCAGGGGGGGATCGCCCTCATCTGCAACTGGATTGAAGAGTGGGTGGTGATCAACTTCATCGTGAACGGGAGCGCGGCCTTTACCCGATGGTCCGGAGGGGTCCTGCGCCTCTCGGAGACCGGCCGGCTTCAGACCTATCTGATGATCTTTGTGACCGGGGTGATCTCCGTGATCTTGCTGATCCTGGCGATCTTTATCCCGGGCCAGGTCATGGCAGTGAAGTAGAAAATAAGGAAAGGTCAAACGTGACTGAATTACCGCTTTTAACGATCATTTTATTGGCCCCTCTCTTCGGGGCGGTGATGATATTCACCCTCCCGGAAGAGCGGAAGGATGCGATTCGATGGATCGCCGCCGGAACGACCTTCGTCGCTTTGATCCTCTCCCTTTTTCTTCTCTTCCAGTTTGATCGGACGGCGGCCGGTTTCCAGTTCATCGAAAAGCTCGATTGGGTCCCGGCCCTCGGGATCGCCTGGCACCTCGGAATCGATGGGATCAGCACCGCGATGGTTCTGCTGACCTCCTTCATCATCTTCACCGGGGTCTTCGTCTCCTTCAGCATACAAAAAAGGGTGAAGGAGTTTTTCATTCTCCTGCTCCTCCTGGTGACCGGCGTCTACGGCGTCTTCATGAGCCTCGATCTCTTTTTCTTTTATTTCTTCTATGAGTTGGCGGTGATTCCGATGTTCCTCTTGATCGGCGTCTGGGGAAGCACCAACCGGGAATACGCCACGATGAAGCTGACCCTCTATCTGACCTTCGGGGCGGTGATCGCGTTGGTCCCGATCTTAACGGTCTATGCGATGTCTTATAAGGAATTGGGCCATTACACGTTTGATATGCTTCAGCTCGCCCAGGTCCACTTCTCCGATCGCGCTCAGATCATGCTCTTCCTTCCCCTTCTCATCGGCTTCGGCACCCTTGTTCCGATGTGGCCGTTCCATTCCTGGTCGCCGGGAGGGCACGCGGCGGCGCCGTCGGCGGTCAGCATGCTCCATGCGGGTGTCTTGATGAAGCTGGGAGCGTATGGGATCATCCGGATCATGTATCTCTTTCCGGTCGGGGCGCGGTACTGGATGCCGCTGGTGGCGGTCCTCTGCATGATGAACATTCTTTACGGCGGCTATGTCGCCATGTCGCGCCGGGATTTGAAGTTTATGGTCGGCTACTCCTCGAGCAGCCACATGGGATACGTGCTGCTGGGGCTGGCGAGCCTTAATATCATCGGATTCAACGGGGCGGTCCTTCTGATGTTCGCCCACGGGGTCATGACCGGCCTCGCCTTTGCCCTCATCGGTTTTCTCTATGATCAGACCCATACGCGGCTGCTTCCCGAATGGGCGGGGGAATATGGGTATGATTCCGCGAATGCGCACGATCACTCCCAGAAAAAATATCCGGAGCTCTCGGGTCTTGCGAAACAGCTTCCCTTTGTCGGCTTCTTTTTTATTGCCACGGCGATGGCTTCTTCGGGGCTTCCCGGGTTCGCCAATTTCGTTTCGGAGTTTATGATTATCATCGGGACGTTCCGCGCCTATCCGATCCAGACGATGCTGGCGATCTTCGGCGTGGTCATCACGGCGGTTTATTATCTGCGGGCGATCCGGGCGGCCTTTTTCGGAGAGATCCATCCGAAATGGAAAACGCTGCGGGATCCGACCACCTGGATCGAGCGTCTTCCGTTCGTGACGTTATTATTGGTTCTCATGATCGTCGGCTTCTATCCGTCGATCCTGGTGAATCTGATCCATAGCGGATCGGCTTCGATCCTGGAGCGGATGCAAGGGGGAGGGGGGACGGTGACGGCCTCTTTGGCGGCGTGGACGGCGGGATGGCTGAGATGAGTGTGAGGGGGTATTCGGCATGATCGAGTCAATCCTTCGGGTCTTTCCCGAAATCTTGGTGGGTCTCTTGGGGATGGCGGTGTTGGTCTGCTCTCCGTTCGCCAAGAAGGAGCGGAACGACCTTGCCTACCTGAGCATCGGCGGCATGGGGCTGATCCTCCTCGCGACCCTGATCTGGGGGCCGCAGAGGGAGGGGATCGCTTTCGATCGGATGGTGATCATCGACTCCTATACCTCTTTTTTCCGAATCCTCTTCTGCCTGACGGCGATCATCGTCATGTTGATGTCGATCGACTATGTGAAGTATTTCCCGTCGCGGCAGGGGGAGTTCTACTCCCTGCTGATCTTTGCGACGATGGGGATGATGCTCCTTCCCGCCTCCGGTAATTTCCTCACCCTTTTCCTTTCGCTGGAGCTGCTCTCGATCTCCTCGTACATCCTGGCGGCCTTCATGCGGAACCATCCGAAGTCGGTCGAAGCGGGATTGAAGTATCTCATTGTCGGCGGGCTTTCCACGGGAACGCTTCTTTATGGGATCAGCTTCATCTACGGCTTGACCGGGAGCACCGATTTTCAGACGGTGACCGAGTGGATCGTTGCGCGGGGACGGATCGAGCCGGTGTTGCTGGTCGCCTGTTTTCTCATCCTGGTCGGCCTCTTCTTCAAGATCGCGTCGTTTCCGTTCCATGTCTGGATTCCCGATGTCTATGAAGGGGCGCCCACGCCGGTGACCGCTTTCCTCTCCGTCGGCTCCAAGGGGGCCGGCTTTGCGGTGTTGGTCCGCGTTTTAATGAATGTCATGACGCCGCTCAAGCACGAGTGGGTTTTCCTGATCGCGCTCTTCGCCGCGGCGACCCTCCTCTTCGGGAATCTCGCCGCGATCCCGCAAACGAACATCAAGCGGCTCTTGGGCTACTCAAGCATCGGTCAGGCCGGTTATCTTTTGGTCGGATTGGCGGCGGGGAATCATCTCGGCACCAGCGCGATCCTCTTCTATCTGCTGGCGTACCTCTTCTCGAATCTCGCGGCTTTCCTTGTGATCGTCGTCTTCTTCCGGACAACCCAGAGCGATGAAATCGACGACTACGCCGGCCTCAGCCGCCGCTCGCCGCTTCTGGCTTCCGCCCTGACCTTGGGTCTTCTCTCCCTGGCCGGGGTTCCGCCGCTCGCCGGATTTTTCGGCAAGTTCATTCTGCTGGGGGCCGCCGTCCGGGAAGGGCTCTTGTGGCTGGTCTACATCGGGGCGCTCTGCATCGTGATCTCGCTCTACTACTATCTGATGGTCATCAAGCAGATGTACATGGGTGAGATTAAAGATCCCCGGCCGCTGACCATCGCCCCCTCCGCGCGTTGGACGCTCTATGCCTGCATGATCGGCATCATCCTCATCGGGATCTACCCTTCTCCTTTCCTGAACATGGCGATGGCCGCCTCGAAGATTCTGTTCTAGCGGAAAGCGAGGCCTCCTTGCCGTCTTCCCCGATCGCCTCAGAAATGGCCACCCGGTGTTTAATCGGGAAAGCGCCTAGAATCTACTGACGCGTAGCGTTACCGATCGCTTCCCGAAGCAAGCCAACCTTTCTGCGCGACTATTTGTCTTTCGCGCCGGATTTTTTTCTCCCGTCACAAAAACGATATTTCAGGAGGGTGAAGACGGCGGTGAATCCGTCATGGAGGAACCGGAGTTTCTTCCCTTCGACCTCGGTGCGAGGTCGGTAGGTGATCGGGACCTCTACGATCTGATGGCCTTGCTTTAAGAGCTTGGCGGTGACTTCCGGACAGAACTCAAAGCCGATGCAGTGGAGGTCGAGACCCTGAAGAATTTTCGTTTTGAAGACTTTGTAGGCGGTGGCCTCATCGGTCAGGCGGGCGCCATAAAGGAGGCGGGTAAGGGGGGTGAGAATCCGCTGGGCCAGACGGCTCTTCCAGGGGATCCGATTGGCGCCGCTGAGAAAGCGGGAGCCATAGACAACGGAGGCCTGTCCGGAGAGGATCGGTGCTAAGAGGACGCCGTACTCTTTGGGGTCGAGCTCCAGATCGGCGTCTTGGATGAGGACGATGTCCCCTGTCACATACTTCAGGCCGATTCGAATCGCCCTTCCCTTCCCGAAATTTTGTTGCGAGGAGTAGACCCTGACCAGATCGGCATTCTCCGACTGCTCTCTCTTCAACACCTCCGCGGTGCCGTCGGTCGACCCGTCGTCGATCACGAGGATCTCCTTCTCGATGCCGGGAAGTTCGACCGCCAAGACCTGCTCGATCACCTCTCCGACGGTCGATTCTTCATTGTAAACGGGGATCAAGATAGAAAGTTTCATCACTGTCGGAGTATATCCGAGGAGAAAATAATGGTCAAACCGGACGGGTTGTCGGTTAGGTGCTCATTTGATATAGTGAACAGACAATGGAGAAGGCCCGCCGAAGAATATCGACGAGAAACGGACAAAAATCTTCTTCGCCTCCTCACCTTCTAACCCGCCCGCTGCCGGTTTTTATCCCGCCGGCCGTTCTGACCGTGCGCGTCTATTTTAATGCCCTCTCCGTCTAAAAGGTCGTCGCCATTGTCATATGAGAGTTCATTTGATAAAGTAGCCGGCAATGCGTAAAACGAATCAAAGAAAAGTCCAACAGAAAGCGCAACGGCCCGTTCTTCGAGAGACGCATTCACCGCATCCACACTTTCTAACGAAGCCGCTGCCGGTTTTTCTAATACTGGCCGTTCTGACCACGCTGATTTATTCCAATACTTTCTCCGTCCCGTTTGTTCTAGATGATACTCGAAATATCGTCGAAAATCCCCGGATTGAGAACCTCAAGCACTTTCTTGATTTCTCAGGAACCCGATATGTCGGTTTTTTATCTTTTGCCCTGAACTACTACTTCGGCCGGTTCAATCTATTTGGCTATCATCTGGTGAATCTAGCCGTTCATATCGCCAATGGCTTCCTGGTTTACCTCTTTATCCTAGTCCTCTTTCGCACGCCGAGAATGATCTCCTCCGATCTAAAGATCCATTCTCACTGGATCGCGGTTGCCACGGCGCTTCTATTTGTGGCGCATCCGATTCAAACACAAGCAGTGACCTACATCGTCCAGCGGTTTGCCTCGCTGGCGACGCTGTTCTATCTGCTCGCAGTGGTCTGCTACCTGAAGTGGCGGACGGTGGGATCAAAGCCTCGATTCTTCTGGTATGGATCGGCTCTGCTCTCCACCGTACTGGCGATGAAGACCAAAGAGATCAGCTTTACCCTGCCGATGATGATTGTGCTCATTGAAGCGGTTTTCTTTCAAAACCGAGAGGGGAAAAAATGGATTGCTTTGATTCCGTTTCTACTAACCTTGCTGATCATCCCGTTCTCCCGAATTGATGTGGCCGGGGGAGCAGAAGGCTTTGCTCAGGAGACCACCTCCATCAGTCGGAGCGAATACCTTTTTACCCAGTTCCGGGTGATCCTGACCTATCTTAGGCTGCTCTTCTTGCCGATCAACCAGAACCTCGATTATGACTATCCGGTCTATTACTCTCTTTTTGAACCATCGGTGCTGTTGCCGTTTCTCTTTCTGACCGTCTTGTTTGGGCTGTCGATCTATCTTGTTTTCTCTTCCTCCTCGCCGTCGTTGGAACTTTTCGGGTTTGGGATGCTCTGGTTTTTTCTGGCCCTCTCAATTGAATCGTCGATTATTCCGATTCGAGACGTGATCTTTGAGCATCGGCTCTATTTGCCTTCCGTCGGATTCTTTCTTTCAGGGGTCATCGGAATCTGGAAGGGGACGGAGCGACTTACCTATTCAACCGCGGGGCGACGATTGCTTCCGCGTGTCTCGTATCGAATGGTCCTTTCTCTCTCGGTCGTCGTGATTTTCTCTTTGGCTACCTATCAAAGGAATGGGATTTGGAAGGATAATATTACGCTTTGGGAAGATGTGGTCAAGAAAGCCCCGAAAAATATAAGGGCTCATAACAATCTCGGAGTTCAATATCGGGCAGCGGGACGGTTAGAAGAGGCCACCCGGCAATACCAAATTACGTTAAACTTGAACCCTGATTTTGCTGAAGGGCACAACAATCTCGGAGCGATCTTGGAAGGACAAGGGAAAGTGGATGAAGCCATCGATCATTATACGTTGGCTCTCCAGTACAAGCCGGATTATCTAAATCCTCATATGAATCTGGGCCTGATACTCGGAAAGCAGGGACGACTGGAAGAAGCCATTCCGCATTTCTTAGAGGCGCTTCGGATCAATCCCAACTTTGCTTTGGCGCATAATGAATTGGGCGTGGCTCTCGCCAAGCAGGGGAAACTTGATGAGGCCGTCTCCCATTTTTCTAGGGCCCTTGAGATCAATCCCGCTTTGGAAATTGCCCATAGCTACCTCGGCTTGACCTATTACAAATTGGGACGGCTCGATGAAGCGGAGAGAGAATTCAAAACGGCATTGCAGATCAATCCGCAATCCTCGGAATCGCGCCGAAACTTGGAAGTGCTTGACCGTGCCAGAAAGGGATCAGAAGGTATAAAGCATTTGAACTCTTTTTGAGATCGCCCCTGTCTAGTGAGAGATTTTTATTGACAGGAGCATTTAATTTATATAGTGTCCTCATCGGAGGTTTATCTACGCAAGTATAAAACAATCAGAATACCTAAAAAAGGAGAATGAGATGCGTCTCAGTAGTCGATCCCGGTCTTACGGCTCGTTTCGATGGGCATTCATTCTCTTAATAATAGGTTCCGTGGTTGAGATCTCTCATCCGAAAACGGCTGAAGCCCAATCTCCTCCGACTCAAGCCTGGGTCGCGCGATATGATAATGGGGGGGGGGAATGGACAGGCCTTAAAAGTAATTACAGACGCTTCTGGAAATGTTTATGTCACGGGAGGGACGGACCAGGATCCTTTCAACAGTGATTATGCCACAATCAAGTATGATTCCAATGGCAATCAGCTTTGGGCTGCTCGGTACGATCATTTCGGACGGTATGATCGCGCCACGGCCATGGCTGTCGATTCGAACGGAAACGTTTATGTGACGGGGATCAGCACTTCTGAGATAGGAAACGGCTTTGATTATGCGACAGTCAAATATGACTCCAGCGGCAACCAGCTTTGGGTCGCAAGATATGACAACGGCCGGGGCGATACTCCCGTCGGGCTTGCCGTAGATAGTGCCGGGAATGTTTATGTCACCGGCTATAGCGGTGACTTCTTTTTTGGGTTTTATCGTTATGCCACGGTCAAGTACGACTCCAACGGAAATGAAGTTTGGGTCACGATATACGACAATAATAACAGTGGAAGAGATAATCTCGCCAGAGCGCTGGCTTTGGATACGGCAGGGAACGTCTATGTCACCGGGGACAGTTTTGATGGTCTAAATAATAATTATGCCACAGTGAAGTATGATTCGAGTGGAAATCAACTTTGGGTAGCAAGGTATGAAAGCAATGTAAATAGTACAGCCACCGCCCTTGCCGTGGATGCCGGCGGGAACGTCTATGTGACGGGCAACAGCGGCAATCTCTCGGCCGGATCGGACTATGCCACCGTGAAATACGATTCCAGCGGTACAGAACTGTGGCTGACCAGATACGATACGGGTAATGATAACTTTCCCACCGCCCTTGCGGTGGATCTCTCCGGAAGCGTTTATGTGACCGGTTATGCTTTCGCCGGTAATGTTAGAGATTTTGCTACGGTCAAATATGATTCTAATGGCGGTCCACTTTGGGTGGCCCCTTATGATAACGGCGGCAGCGATATGCCCTCTGCGCTTTCGGTGGATGCCGGTGGAAATGTCTATGTGACCGGTTCCAGCTGCACCGATGCCGGCTGTTCAAATGACGATTATGTCACGATCAAGTATGGTCCGTATGGAAGAGAGCTTTGGTCGGCGAGATATGATACCGGAGGAAGTGATTTTGCCGCTTCGCTCTCTCTGGACACACAGGGAAATGTTTATGTCACCGGCGGCAGTGCGAGGGTGGGGGGCGGCACCGATTACGCCACGATAAAATATGTCCAGCCCGCTCCCGATACGACCCCGCCTGTTTTAAGTCTCCCTTCCAATATGACAGTCAGCGCCACCTCCCCTTCCGGCGCAGTCGTCACCTATACCGCCTCGGCGACCGATGATCTCGATCCGACTCCCACTGTCCTCTGCGACCCTGCTTCCGACAGCTTTTTCTCCATCGGGGTCACGGCCGTTACCTGCACCGCCACCGACGCGTCGGGAAACATCGCCAGTGACGGTTTTCAGGTAACCGTCGTTTCCGCTCCCACTGTGGAGACCAACACAGCTTTTGAAATTCTTCAATCGTCGGCAACGCTCAGGGGCAGGGTCAATCCCAATGCGGCCGCCACCACGGCCTGGTTTGAATGGGGCCTGACAACGACCTACGATAATACGACGGCAACCCAAGCGTTAGGAAGTGGTCATACAATTATTCTCATCAGCCAGGCAATCAGCGGGCTTGTTCCCAATACCACTTATCACTTCCGGGCCGTGGGGGAAAATAGTGAAGGGATTAGCTATGGAGAAGATAGGACCTTCAGGACGTCAGCCATCCCGCCGATTGTTGTCACCGAACCGGCCACCGACATTGATGAAAATTTTGCGACGCTCCATGGAACGTCCAATCCGAATGGCGTCTCGGGAACGGCTCGGTTCCAGTATGGTACGACCACGGCCTATGGATCGACTTCAGCCAGCCAGCCGATCTCGGGCTCGACGGCAAACGACGTCTCCATTCAAATCAGCGGTCTGACGGCCGGAGTCCTTTATCACTTTAGGATCATGTCGCAAAACAATGGCGGTACAACGTTTGGCGAGGACCAAAACTTCACGACTTTGGGTACCCCGCCGCCGCCGGATGTGGCGACCGGCGCTGCGACAAACGTCGAGATCACCTCCGCCAAACTCACCGGCATCGTCAACCTTCACGGAGTTCCGAGCACCGCCTGGTTTGAGTGGGGTCCGACGGCTGCTTATGGAAACACGACATCGGCTCTTCCGATCGGCGACTCAAACGTTCCCATAATTGTCAGCGATCAAGTGAGTGGTCTTCAGTTCAATGGGCTCTATCATTATCGAATCGCTGTCCAGAACGCGGGCGGGACATTCTATGGAGCAGATGCTTCTTTCGAAGTCGTTGCTCCACAAGCCTGGGTGACACGATATGATAACGGGGGAGGCAATGGGCAGGCTGTAAAAGTAGTCACAGATGCTTCCGGAAATGTTTATGTTACGGGAGGAACGAACCAGTCTCCTTTTAACAGTGATTTTGCCACCATCAAATATGACTCCAGCGGCAATCAGCTTTGGGTCGCTCGGTACGACAGTGCCGGACATTATGATTTTGCCACGGCCATGGCGGTCGATTCAAACGGAAACGTGTATGTGACGGGAACAAGCACTTCTGAATTTGGAAACGGTTCTGCGTATGCCACCGTCAAATATGATTCCAACGGCAATCAGCTTTGGGTCGCCCGATATGATAACGGAACTCCTGTAGGGCTTGCGGTCGATAGCACAGTGGGTCTTTATGTGACCGGTTATAGCGCCGACCCTCTTTTTGGATTTTATCGTTATACGACGGTAAAGTACGACTCCAATGGCAATGAAGTTTGGGTGGCAATATTCGACGATAACAACAGCGGAAGACATAATTTAGCCAGAGCGCTGGGGTTGGATCCGGCAGGAAATGTTTATGTCACCGGGGACAGCTTCGATGGTTTTAATTATGGATACGCCACGGTGAAATATGATCCTGCGACCGGCAATCAGCTCTGGGCGGTCAAATATAACAATAATGCGAGCACGGCCGCTGCCCTTGCCGTGGATGCCGATGGGAATGTCTATGTAACGGGTAATAGCTCGAATCTCTCGCCTGGATCGGACTATGCGACCGTGAAGTACGATACCAATGGTACGCAGTTGTGGGTCGCAAGATACAACACGGGTGATGACCACTATCCTGCTGCCATCGCGGTAGATCCTTCCGGGAATGTTTATGTGACTGGAGAGAATTCCGTCGGTCCTCAAAATTGGAGAAATTATGTTACGGTAAAGTATGATTCCTCCGGCAATCAGCTCTGGGCAGCTGAGTATGGTAATTTAGGTCACGACGTGGCGCGGGCACTCGCAGTTGATGCGAATGGAAATGTCTATGTGACCGGTTCGAGTTGGCAAGATGAAAACATTCAAGAAGGGGATTATGTAACCATCAAGTACGATCCCGACGGAAATCAACTTTGGTTGACCCGGTACGATAGCGGAAGGAGTGATTTTGCCAACTCGCTCGCTCTGGACCCTCAAGGAAACATTTATGTCACCGGCGGGAGCCTAAGAGCAGGGGGGGGCATCGATTACCTTACGATCAAATATATTCAACAGCTCCCCGATACAACGCCGCCTGTTTTGAACCTTCCCTCCGACATGACCGTCAACGCCACTTCGCCTTCGGGGGCGGTGGTGACTTATTCCGTGTCGGCCACTGATGATCAAGATCCGAACCCCACTGTTATTTGCGCCCCTCCTTCCGGGAGTCTCTTCTCGATCGGGACCGCCCCCGTTGACTGCACCGCCACCGATGCTTCCGGCAACAGCGCCAATGGCAGCTTTCAGGTGACGGTGGTGATCGCACCCCCTACGGTGACGACCAATCTCGCCTCTCTTGTTGCCCCTTTTTCGGCCACCCTCAACGGCAGGATCAATCCCAATTCGGCTGCCGCCACCGGATGGTTTGAGTGGGGTCTGACGACGGACTATGGCAACACGACCCCTTCGCAAGCGCTCGGAAACGGCAACACGAACGTGACCATCAGCCAGGCGATCAACGGGCTCACCCCCGACACGACCTATCACTTCCGTGCCGTGGGACAGAACAGTGCGGGGATTACGTATGGATCGGACCGAAGTTTCACCGCCCCTTCCGGACCCGATCTGGTCATCACTGCGGTCAGCGGACCCGCCGGTGCGACGGGAGGAGAAACGATCAGTATCTCAACGACAACGACCAACGGCGGGAATGAACCGGTGGATGTTTCCTTCACCGGCTTGTATCTTTCCAAAGATGATCGGATCACCACGTCGGATATTTTCCTGGTGAGCCAGGCGATTCCGAGTCTGGACGCCGGGACCGGCGGCACCCACAGCACTTCTTTGACGATTCCGCTCGGGATAGAACCGGGAACCTACTATCTTGGAGCGTTTGCAGATTACGATAACCTCATCAGCGAGGCCACCGAGGGGAATAACACGTTGGCCGGGAACACCATAACGATTGCCTCCCATGAACCGACGTGGGTCGCGCGTTATGACCGCTTCCGTCTTGATGCGCCGGCCAAAGTCGTGACCGATTCTGTCGGAAACGTCTATATCACCGGTTCCAGCCATGATGGTTCCGTGACCGACGCCGTCACTCTAAAATACGATCCCAGTGGGAATCAGCTATGGGCCGCAATATATGATAATGGAAATTTCGACGCCGCCTCCGCGATTGCCGTTGATAACTCCGGGAATGTATATGTGACGGGTGTAAGTAATCAAGACTTTGCGACCCTAAAATACGATTCCAACGGTAACCAGCTTTGGGTCGCAACCTATGATAATAATAACGGCCAGGACTACGCCACCGCCCTTCTGGTCGATGCCAACGGCAACGTCTATGTGGGGGGCAGCAGCGCGAATTCCCCGCAAAGTTCGAATATGGATTATGCCCTGGTGAAGTACGATAACGCCGGGAATCAGCTCTGGGTGGCTCGGTATGACAATGGG
>JAHFEM010000317.1 GCA_023248505.1 Nitrospirota bacterium | reverse complement strand
AAAAACCCACGTACCGTTTCGACCCACTGTTTTTCTCCCCCCTCGATCTCATCGAGTTCATTTTCCATCTGGGCGGTGAATTCGACATTCACCACCTCCGGAAAATGTTGGATGAGGAGCCCGTTCACCACCTTTCCCAATTCGGTCGGATAAAAACGCCCCTCCCGCTTCTCGACATACTTTCGATCCTGAATCGTCGAGATGATCGCGGCATAGGTGCTCGGCCGGCCGATGCCTTTCTCCTCCAGATCGTGGATGAGCAGCGCTTCGTTATAACGAGGGGGCGGCTGGGTAAAGTGTTGCTTCGGATCGAGCGATTGCAGCGTCAGGCGCTGTCCCACCGACAATTCCGGCAAGATCACCGCCTCTTCGGAAGCCTCTTCCGCCTCCTCTCCCTCTTTTTTCTCCTGCGGGATCCCTTCCTCTTTTCCCTCCATATAGACGATGGAAAAACCGGGGAATTTGACGATGGTCCCGGAAGCCCGGAGCAAAAAATCTCCCGCGGTGATATCGATCCGGGTGACGTCGAAAACCGCCGGCGTCATCTGGCTTGCGACGAAGCGGGTCCAGATCAACTTATAGAGAAGGTATTGATCCTTCGTCAGATCGGCTTTTAACTGTTCGGGATCGCGCGCAAGCGACGTCGGACGAATCGCCTCGTGCCCCTCCTGCGCCCCTTTCTTGCTGCGATAAACGGGGGGCGCTTCGGGCACATAGTCATCCCCATACTTGCCGCGAATCCACTCCGCTGTTTCCTGTTGGAAGTCGGGCGACACACGCACCGAGTCGGTTCGCATATAGGTGATCAAACCGACCGCCCCTTCCGATTGGGTCTCCACCCCTTCATACAATTGCTGCGCAAGCATCATCGTCTTTTTGGGGGTGAAGTGAAGCTTCCGGACCCCTTCCTGCTGCAAGCGGCTGGTTGTAAAGGGAGGGGTCGGGTTTCGCTTTCGCTCTTTCTTTTCAATTTTGGAAACAATGAAGGGAAGCGAACGGAGCGACTCAACGGCCGCTTGCGCATCGGCCTCATTCCCCATCTCAAAAACCTCTCCCCCTTTCTGGATCAATCGGGCGGTGAAAGGAGGGGGATTGGGCCCCAAGAGTTTCGCCGTGATGCTCCAGTATTCCTCCGGAACGAAGGCGAGAACCTCCGCCTCCCGCTCACAGATCAGACGAACCGCGACCGATTGGACCCGGCCGGCGGAGAGACCTCGGCGGACCTTCTCCCAAAGAAGCGGACTAATCCGATAGCCGACGATCCGATCCAACACCCGACGCGCCTGCTGCGCGTTGACCCGATTTAGGTCGATCCTTCCTGGTGTCAGCATGGCCTGCTGAATCGCTTTCTCGGTAATCTCATTAAAGAGAACCCGATAAACGTCGCCATTGCGCGATTTCAGCTCCTGGGCGATATGCCAGGCGATCGCCTCCCCTTCCCGATCGGGGTCGGGCGCGAGATAGATCTTATCGGCCTCTTTGGCCGCTTTTTTAATCTCGGACAGGACCTTGCGCTTCTTGTCGATGACCGTATATTCCGGCTCAAAATCATGATCGACATCGATGCCGAACCGCGACTTGGGCAGGTCTTTCACATGGCCGACCGAGGCCATGACGGAAAACTGCTTTCCCAAGTACTTTGCGATCGTCTTCGCCTTGGAAGGGGACTCCACGATGACCAGCGACTTAGACTTCTTCTGCGATTTCGTCTTCTTTTTCACTGCTTTGGCCAATACAAGCCTCCCTTTCCTTCCTTCGTTCACCTACATTCTAACATAAAAGTTTCCGGCGAGTTGGCGAGCGGTCCCCTTCAGCTCCAGCGACAGGAGCAAACCGGAGACGGCGGAGGCCGTCAAGGCGCTTTCCTGAATCAGTTGATCAATTTGCTTCGGCTCGAAGCTTAGGAGTTCATAGAGTTTTTTCTCATCCCCCTCCAATGCCGGGGGGGGAAAGGCCGGACCTCTCGGCGCTCTCCGCAGTTGGGGAAGAATTTCCTCTAGGATATCCTCGATCCCTTCAACCAACTTGGCGCCGGAGCGAATCAGTTGGTGGGTCCCGGCGCTGGTCTCGGAGAAAATCTGCCCCGGAACCGCAAAGACCTCCCTCCCTTGTTCAAGGGCCGAGCGGGCCGTGATCAGCGATCCGCTCTCTAAGGTCGCTTCGACGACGAGGCAGCCGACCGAGAGCCCGCTGATGACCCGGTTCCGCTGCGGAAAGTGGTTCGCATCCGGCGGCGCCCCCAGCGGGAACTCGGAGAGAATAAGCCCCTCCTCGGCAATTTCATCAAAGAGCGCTCGATGCTCGGGGGGATAAATTCGATCGATTCCCGTGCCGAGCACCGCGATCGTTCTCCCCCCGGCCGCCAGGGCGGCGCGATGGGCGATGGCGTCGATCCCCCTCGCAAAACCGCTGACGATCGTGATCCCCTGCTCCGCCAACTCACGGCTGAGCCGCTCGGCCACAGCCATTCCATAGGGGGACGCCCGCCGGCTCCCCACCACCGCAATCGGATAGGGATGGGGCGTTCGCGGGTCCCCTTTCACATAGAGAAAAGGGGGAGGATCATAGATCGCTGCAAGCAGCGGCGGATAATCTGGGTCGTGAAGCGTAAGGAGAAGGATCCCCGACCCGGTGAGCTTTTCTATTTCAAGATCGACCGGATCGAATCCGGCAAAGCTACAGATGTTTTGAGCGAGCCCCGGCGAGACCCCCTCCACCCTCAGGAGCGCCTCTTCACCGGCGCGAAAAACGGCGTCGGGTGTTTTGAATTGATCGAGCAGCCGCCGATAAAGGACGTTCCCCACGCCGGCCACCCGCTTCAACGCCAACCAGGATCGATAGCGTTCCATCCCCCCTCGCCAGAAATGGGGGTTTATTATACAGAAGATTGGAGGGCTGTCAAGACGGAAGGGGATCAGTGAGGAGTCGTCTTCACGGATAGACCGCCGATTCCATCTCTCCGGATCGGAAAATCGGATAGGGGGAAGGAAACCCTCTCGGAGAAGACCATTCCAGGAGGATCGGCCTTAAACGCAGTTCATGGGGCCGTCGTAAAAGACCAGACGACATCGAACGGAAGATGGTTTCCGGTCAGATCGGCAATCCCTGTGGTGAGGGTCGCCTCATAAGTTTTTCCACGTTCGTAGGGAGAGGATGGGATAAAAAAGACACTCGATGATTCAATCCGATAGGTTCCGGAGAGTTCGGGCTTATTAAGCTCCGACTCGACCCTTCTCACCTGAAATGTCCCGGAATGGACCGTGGGAGGGGCGATCGGCTCGCTGAAGTCGACCCGAATCGGAAACGGCTGTCCGGAGGGATCGGTCGTCAATACATCATGGGCTCCATCGGCGGGATCGGTCCGGACAACCGAGGGGAGGGTGGTATCGGGTGCCGCCTCGGTCGTAAACTTCCAGGCATATTCCACCCCCATGGGGGTGCCGGAGTTGGAGCGGATCCCCGCCCCGAGCACCGCGGTGTAAGAGGTATTATACGCCAGCGGTTCTTCGGAAAAAACGAAGAGCGCCCGTTGCTGAGGGACATCATAATCGATCCTCCCCTGCAGGCAGCAGATTCCGTTTGTCTCCCGAACCGAGAACTGCCCGGGAAGGCTGGAGGGATCGAGCGGCCGACTAAATTGCGCGGAGAGGCTCGAACTGTTGACCGATACATTGATGGTCCCATCCGTCGGCGCCGTCGAGACGACTCTGGGCGGGGGATCGGGGGGCGCCGCCGTTTGAAAAGACCATGTGACCGCCGAGGGAAACGGGTTTCCATCGATATCTTCAACCGCCGTCGTTAAGGTCACCTGGTAGAGGGTATTATCCGAATAGGGAACGCTCGGCGTAAAGACGGCGACCGCATTGGCGTATGAAATCGACCCGGGGACCGTGTCTCCCACCGGTTTCGAGGGGTCCATCCGGGCCACATAAAAACTGCTTTGATTGAGACTGCTCTTCTTCATCTCGCGAGAAAAG
>JAHFEM010000316.1 GCA_023248505.1 Nitrospirota bacterium | reverse complement strand
CCCAGAATCGAGTAAGGAACCGAGGCTTCTTCGATAAGGGCCTTCAATCGAGAGAGATGTTTTTCCTCAACCGAAATAATGATCCTCGACTGGGATTCGCCGAACAAATAGGCATCCGTCCGAATGGTCCCGGGGTCTAGCGCAATCATAGCACCCAGAGAGGCCGGTGACAAGATGCAGCATTCCGCAAGGGCCACGGCCAATCCTCCCTCGGCGCAATCATGTGCGGAGGAGAGGATTCCCTCCCGCGCCGCGGTCAGAACGACCTTCTGAACCCCCTTCTCCTTCTCGAAATGGAGCGTCGGAGGATAGCCGCGCTCCTGCGAGTGGAGAACCTTCAGATACTCGCTCCCGCCGAGCTCTTCGAGGGTATCCCCGATCAGTACGATCATCTCATTCGCCGCCTTGAATCCGGCGGTGAGGGGGGCTTTCATCCCCTCGATCAGTCCGACCACACCGACGATGGGCGTGGGATAGATTCCCAAGCCTCTCGTTTCATTGTAGAGGCTGACGTTCCCGCTGATGACCGGGATTTTAAACTGGTCGCATGCCTCGCTCATCCCCTCGACGCAAAGGGCAAAGTGCCACATCGTTTCAGGCCGCTCCGGGTTTCCAAAGTTAAGACAGTCGCTGAGCGCGATCGGTTTCGCGCCGACGCAAACCAAATTCCGTGCGGCTTCCGCCACGGCGATCGCCCCGCCATAGTAGGGGTTGAGCAGGCAGTAGGTGCTGTTCCCATCGACGGTCATCGCAAGGGCGAGCTCGCTTCCTTTGATCCGAACCACGGCGGCGTCTCCCCCCGGACCGATCACGGTATTCGTCTGGACCATATGGTCGTACTGGCTGTATACCCACTCCTTGCTGGCGATCGTAGGAGAGGCCAGCAGCGTTCGCAAAGCCTCCGAATAGGATTTCGGCTCCTGGATCGCTTCCAGATTCAGCGATTGAAGCATCTCTTGGAAACGAGGGGCGGCCATCGGACGCTCATACACCGGCGCCTCGGACGTCAATGCCGCCACCGGAATCTGCGCCACGATCCGGTCCCGATCTTTAATGGTCAACAGCCGGTCGTCCGTGACTTTTCCGATGACCGCCATGTCGAGATCCCACTTCTTGAAGATCGCCTCGACCTCGGCTTCTTTCCCCTTTTTTGCGACGAGGAGCATTCGCTCTTGGGATTCGGAGATCATGACCTCTTCCGGGGTCATCCCAGGCTCGCGGCGAGGCACGTTTGAGACATCAATTTCGAGTCCGGTCCCGCCGCGATGGGCCATTTCGGAAGAAGAACTGGTCAGGCCGGCGGCCCCCATGTCCTGAATCCCGATGACATGGCCGGTCCGCATCACCTCGAGACAGGCCTCTAGAAGAAGTTTTTCGGTGAAGGGATCGCCCACCTGGACCGTGTGCCGTTTTTCTTCCGATTGGCCGAGCTCAGCACTCGCCATGGTCGCGCCGTGGATCCCGTCCCGGCCTGTCTTCGAACCGACATAGATGACCGGATTCCCGACGCCACCGGCCGCCGCCGTGACGATCTCTTCTTTTTTTGCAATCCCGAGGCAGAAAACATTGACAAGGGGATTCTTTGAGTAGATCTCGTTGAAGTAGATCTCCCCTCCAACGGTGGGAACCCCCATGCAATTGCCGTAACCGGCGATGCCGGCGATCACCTGTTCGAGCAGATAGCGATTCTTGGGAACATCCAGCGGGCCGAAGCGAAGCGAATCGAGAAGCGCAATCGGCCGCGCCCCCATCGTGAAGATGTCGCGGAGAATCCCTCCGACGCCGGTCGCGGCCCCCTGAAACGGCTCGATAAAGGAAGGGTGATTATGGCTTTCAATTTTGAAGACCGCAACCCATCCCTCTCCGATATCGACCACGCCGGCGTTCTCACCCGGTCCATGAAGGACGTGTTCACCTTGGGTCGGAAAACGTTTCAGGTGGACTTTCGAACTTTTGTAGCTGCAGTGTTAGCTCCACATCACCGAAAAAATCGCCCGCTCTGTCGAGTTGGGCTCGCGGCCCATCAACGCGACCATTTTCTGATATTCCTCATCCGTAAGAGGATGAGAGGAGGGCTGCTCTGGTGGCCGCCCTTGATCTTGGGCCAGTTGCTTCACATCTGCCATGGATTCTCCAGATAATCGTTATTCGTTAAACGTACAAGAATTAACGAATAACGATTAACGTTTAACGACGAACGATCCTCTGCGAAGAGACTCAAAGAGCTTCATCCCATCCTCGCCGCCTAGAATCGGGTCTGCGACGCGCTCAGGATGCGGCATCATGCCGAGGACATTCCCCGCCTCGTTGCAGATGCCGGCGATGTGATCGATGGAGCCGTTCGGATTCGCCTCGTCCGAGAGCGCACCTTCCCTTGTGGCATAGCGGAAAATGATCTGGTTGCGCTCCTTCAGGCGGGCCAAGCCCGATTCATCAATATAATAGTTTCCTTCCGCATGTGCAATCGGGAGGGAGAGAACTTGACCAGGTCGATAGAGCGAGGTAAAGGGGGTCTGCGGATTCTCCACGCGAACGAAAACCGGTTTGCAAATAAACTTGAGGGAGCTGTTTCGCCGAAGCGCTCCCGGCAGCAGTCCCGTTTCGACCAAGATCTGAAATCCGTTGCAGATTCCGAGAACAATGCCTCCTTGGGCGGCAAAATCGACGACGGCCTTCATCACCGGCGAAAAACGGGCAATGGCCCCCGCCCGCAGATAGTCCCCATAGGAGAACCCGCCCGGGATGATCAATGCATCGACATTCGGAAGGGTTGTTTCCTTATGCCAGATCAAGGTGGTCGGCTCCTTCAAGATCCCGCCGGTCACATATTGACAGTCGTGATCACAATTCGACCCTGGAAAAACAATAATTCCAAAATGCATTCTATCCTCGAATTCTATTCGCTTTTCAGCAGTTCCTTGACAACCCTGAGAAGCTCATTGGTTTGAATGGGTTTAGAAAGGTAGGCATTGGCCCCCAAGGCGAGGCCTTTTTCGCGATCGGGTTGAGAGCCTTCCGTCGTGACGATCACAATCGGAGTCGAATGATAGGCAGGGTCGCTTCGAATCATACTGACCAGCTTGAGTCCATCCATCAGCGGCATATTGATATCCGATACGATCAGATCAAATCGACCTTCCTTTAACTTTTTGAGGGCCTCGACGCCGTCGCTCGCCTCCACGATCTTGGAGTGAGGGATTCTCTTCAAGCTGAAGGTGATCAATTGACGCATCGTCGGAGAATCTTCAACGACAAGAAAACGGATCTCATCCATTTTGCCCCTCTCGATTACTCAAGAGATCAATGAAGCCTTGGATCGTTGATAACTTTCTGGCGGATTGCGAGTAGAGTTTTGCGCTGAAGACGGCGGTCGCGGCATGTCCCGCCAGCATCGTAAAAAGCTCTTCGTCTACGCGGGTCAATCTTTTCTTCTTTTGCTCCAGAAGCGAGAAAACGACGATGACCCCCAGCGTTTGATCCTTGATTCTCAGGGGAATGCAGACAATCGGACGCGGTTCCCCGTCGACGCTTCCCACACTTAAATCGCTTTCAAAAAAGTTCTCTCCACGCTGGACCGCGCCGCCGATGATTCCCTCCCCGATCCGGATCTTGCGGATCGTCCCCTCTTCCATTCCCTCGGAAGCGATGGTCGAGAGCACCCCGGAAGCTTCATCCAAAAGCATGATGATAAATCGCTCTGCCCCGACCAGGTTGATCATGATCTCAATGATGATTCTCAACACTTCTTCAAAATCGAGCGTCGAGTGTAGCTGATTGCTGGCGACATAAAGGTTGGCTAAATTATTGTTTTCCTCCTCGACCTCCACATATTTAGCGGCAAAGCTCTTGTTTTCCTCTTCCATCTCTTTGAAGTGGTTGATCAGCCGAATGCGCTCTTTCTCAACCTCGGCCAATCGCTCCTGAAGCTCCTGGACCTGAGTGTCGGCGGGGAGAGGGACCGGGCCGGTTTTTTCTTCTTCGAT
>JAHFEM010000315.1 GCA_023248505.1 Nitrospirota bacterium | reverse complement strand
CCCTTTTTCAAGAATATCACCCCCGACTTGGGAGCCCTTTACATTCCTTTCGCCGTCCTGGTAATCGTCGGGGCGTCGAACGCGGTGAATCTGACCGACGGATTGGATGGGTTGGTGATCGGCCCGATTACCATCACGGCGGTCTCGTATACGATCGTCGCGTATGTGACCGGGCATCGGGAATTTTCGGAATACCTTCTGATTCCGCACATCGACGGCGCGGGGGAGTTGTCGATTTTCTGCGGCGCGATGATCGGGGCGAGCCTCGGCTTTCTCTGGTACAACGCCTATCCGGCGTCGATCTTCATGGGCGACGTCGGCTCGCTCCCGCTGGGCGCCGCGCTGGGAACGGTGGCGGTGATCTCGAAGCACGAGTTGCTTCTCGCCCTGGTCGGCGGCATTTTCGTCATGGAGGCGCTCTCGGTCATCTTCCAGGTCGCCTCCTTCAAATCGAGCGGGAAGCGGGTTTTCCTGATGGCGCCGATTCACCATCACTTCGAGCTGAAGGGATGGAAGGAGCCGAAGATTGTCGTCCGTTTTTGGATTCTCTCGATCATTTTGGCGCTATTGAGTTTGAGCACCCTCAAGCTGAGGTAGCATGCCCCCTTTTCGTTTTCGGCAGTTGAAGCAAGGATCGGCGCAGGATGGGGTTGCATTGAAGGATTCGTTCAAGGGAAAAAGGGTCACCGTCGTCGGGATGGGAACGAGCGGAATTGCGGCCGCTTCGCTCCTGGTCCGCGAGGGGGCGGAGGTGCTCGTTTTGGACGACCGGCAAAAAGAAATCCCTTCCGCTCTCTCCCCGCTCTCCCGGGGCGGACAGGGGATGGGCACCCTTCGCTTCCATCTCGGCGGCCGGCGTGAGGAAGATCTTCTTTCGTCCGAATTGATTGTTCTAAGCCCCGGGGTTCCTTTGAAAACCCTCCCGCTGGAAAGGCTCCAAGCGCGTCATATCCCGATCATCGGCGAGATCGAGCTCGCCTCGACCTTCCTGTCGGCCCTCTCGGCCCCGATCATCGCCATCACCGGAACAAACGGCAAGAGCACCACCACCAGCCTGGTCGGAGAGATCCTCAAGGGGTGCGGTTGGAAGGTCTTTGTGGGGGGGAATCTTGGAACGCCGCTGTCGGAGGCCATTCCCGGCACGTGGGATTTCATCGTGGCGGAGCTGAGCTCCTTTCAGCTTGAGACGATTCAGAGCTTCCGCCCTCGCATCGCCGCGCTGCTGAACGTCACCCCCGATCACCTCGACCGCTATCCTGATTTTCAATCGTATCAGGAGGCGAAGTGGCGGCTCTTTGAGAATCAGTCGGAGGGAGATTACGCCGTCCTCAATCAAGATGATCCGGCGACGATGCCCCCGACCTTGAAGGGATCGGCCGTTTCCTTCAGCCGGCTCGTGATCCCGAAGCGGGGGGTCTATCTTCACTGGAGGGAGGGGGAGATCGTCTCCAACCTCTGGGGGGAACCGGAGCCGGTCATTCGCGTGGAGGCGCTGAAGATCAAAGGATCGCATAATGTCGAGAACGTGATGGCGGCGATCGCGATCACCCTCCTCTGCGGCTGCTCCGCCGAGGGGATTCGACAAGCGCTGATGAATTTTAAAGGTCTCCCGCATCGAATGGAGTTTGTGAAAGAGGTGCGCGGGGTCAAGTACGTCAACGATTCGAAGGGAACCAACGTCGGTGCGGTGATCAAATCGCTCGAGGGGTTGACCGTCCCGGTGATCTTGATCGCCGGCGGGAAGGACAAGGAAAGCGATTTCACCCCGATGCAGGATCTCATCTTAAAAAATGTGAAGCGGCTCATTCTGTTGGGAGAGGCGCAAGAGAAGATCGCCCGTTGTTTTTCGGATCACCCCGCCGTGGAGCGGGTCGCGTCGATGGAGCAGGCGGTCGAGCGGGCCGCCGCTTCCGCCGCGGCGGGGGACGTCGTCCTCCTCTCTCCCGGCTGCGCGAGCTTCGATATGTTCCGGGATTACCGTCATCGCGGCGAGGTCTTCAAGCAAGCGGTGGAAGGGCTCCCCCTATGAGCAGCGTGGCGGAATGGGGTCGATCGATCTTCGGCAGAGGAAGCAAGCCCCGTCGGGGCTCCGGCGACCGCCTCTTGCTGATGATCGCATTGGTCTTAGGGATCGTCGGGCTGGTCATGATTTACAGCGCCAGCGGGATTTTGGCGGGAAAGAACTATCACGATTCGGCCTTCTTCCTAAAACGGCAGCTCGTTTGGATGGGGATCGCCCTTTTCTCATTTTTAATCGTCACGCGGATTCCGCTCGATCGGCTGCGGGGATGGGTGGCTCCGATGACCTTTTTGGTTTTTGCCCTGCTGATCGCGGTGCTTCTCCCCGGGATCGGATCCGAAATCAACGGTTCCCGCCGGTGGATCCGGGTGGGGATGATCGCCCTTCAACCGTCGGAAGCGGCCAAGCTCTTCACCGTGATTTATCTGAGTCATTATATCGCGAAGAAGGGAGAGCGGATTCGAGACTTCTTCGAGGGGCTGGCCCCGGCGCTGATGGTCGTCGGGTTGGAAGTCGCCTTGATCCTGGTCGAGCCCGACCTGGGGATGACCGTGACCATTTTATCCTTGGCGACGCTCCTTCTTTTCATGGGAGGGGTCTCGTTTAAGCACTTGGCCTCGCTGGGGCTGCTGATGATTCCCCTGATTCTCTACTGGATTTTGAAGACCCCTTACCGGCGAGAACGGGTGATGTCTTATCTCAACCCCTGGAGCAATGCGTCGTCGAGCGGTTTTCAGATGATCCAATCGTATCTGGCGTTGGGGAGCGGGGGCATCTTCGGCAACGGGCTGGGCGAGGGGCGGCAGAAGCTCTTCTTTCTCCCCGAACCGCATACCGATTTTATCTTCGCCCTCATTGGGGAGGAGCTCGGTTTGATCGGAACCCTCTCGCTTCTCTTTCTTTATGTTTTTCTTTTGTGGAAGGGGACCCGGATTGCGCTGTCGGTCGAAGATCCCTTCAGCCGGATGCTGGCGATCGGAACGACCTTGATGATGACCCTGCCGGCGATGATGAACATGGGGGTGGTGACCGGCCTTCTCCCGACCAAGGGCTTGGCGCTCCCCTTCGTCAGCTACGGCGGCTCTTCCCTTCTGATGAACTGGGTGGCGATGGGGCTCCTCTACAACGTCTCGCGGAGTGCCGCCCACTTCCGGGCCAGGATCGGGGCAGGGGGATTCGCGGCGGAAGGGGGACGCGCATGAGGGTTGTCATCGCGGGGGGAGGAACCGGCGGCCACCTTTATCCGGGAATCGCCCTGGCGCAGACTTTTCAGAGGGTCGAATCGGATGCCCGGATCCTCTTCGTCGGAACCGCCCAGGGGATGGAGGCGAAGCTCCTCCCCGAGAAGGGATTCTCGTTCGCGGCGATCTCGGCCAAGGGATTTGTCGGAAAAGGGGTGGCGGGGCGGATGAAGTCGCTCTTCCTGGCGCCGGCGGGGTTGCTTCAGTCGATTTCGATTTTGAGGGATTTTTCCCCCCAACTGGTGATCGGGATCGGCGGGTATGCCGCGGGGCCGGTCTTGTTGGCGGCGGTCTTGCTGAAGATTAAGCGGGTGATCCTGGAGCCGAATCTGGTGCCGGGATTGGCGAACAAGCTTCTTGCCCCCTGGGTCGATCTGGCGGTGATCGCATTTGAAGAATCGCGCGCCTATCTTCGGACGAAGCGCTTGCTGTGCGCCGGCGTGCCGGTTCGGCCGGAGATCGTTCAAGCGGGATCCGCCACCCGCCCCGACCGGAAGAGCCTTCTGATTCTGGGGGGGAGCCAGGGGGCGCAATCGGTCAATCGGGCGATGGTCGCGGCCCTTCCCCATCTGGAAAAGTGTTCGCTTCAAATCGTCCATCAAACCGGGAAGCGCGATTGGGAAGAGGTCAAGGGGGCGTACGAGCGGGCCGGATGGTCGGCGCGCGTCGAGCCCTTTATCGATAATATGGCTGCGGTCTACGCCGCCGCCGATCTCGTCGTGAGCCGCGC
>JAHFEM010000314.1 GCA_023248505.1 Nitrospirota bacterium | reverse complement strand
CTTCTCGTAGAGAGCGATCGCTTGCCCCAGCGCCTGCACGGAGAAGGCCGGATCACTCCGCATCCGCCCCGCCGTCTCATAAATTTCTGCGGCCTCTTTGGACCGGTCGGTCCTTTCATAAAGCGCGGCAAGCTGCAGCAGCGCCGGATGATAAAGGGCCGATTGGGGATAGCGCCCCGTGAAGGCGACGAAGGCTTCTTCCGCTTTTTTCTTCTCTCCGCCCGTCCCCCAGAGCGACGCCGCCTCGAAGAGGGCCAGGGGCGCCAGCTCGCTTCGATCGTCTTCGCGATAGGCGTCCCAGAAAGAATTGGCCGCATCGACGCTCCGTCCCTGCTGCTTGAGCGTCTCTCCCTGTTGGTAGTACGACAGGGCCAACAGGTTTCGCAGCGCGGCTCTCTCCTTTTCGGGGAGCGGCAATCCCTCCTGACCGGAGGGGGAGAGGAGGAGATTCATGTGCCGGATCGCCGCGGGATACGCCTTGTCGCTCAAGTATCCCTGCACGATCAACTTTTGGGCGGCCATCCACAACGCGCAGTTCTGCTGGGTCTGCGCCGCACATTCGCGCTTTCCCTCCTCCGTTGCGACGACTTCCGCGAATTGCCGGCTCTTGTCGTAATCTCTCTCCTGAAACGCAAGCTCCGCCTGCTTAAGGTAGATTTGAGAGATCCGCGTATCCGACGGGAACCCTCGGATGAAGCGGGAGTAGCCCTCCCAGAGGTCGGGATCGGAAGGAGACAAGGTCCGCTCCAGGATTAAAATCTCCCGGTACGCCGCCTCCGACGCCAAAGAATGAGGCGGATCGACGTATGCGCTCACCCGGTAGTTCTCGGCCGATCGACGCTGTTCCTTCATCTCGTTGAAGAGCTCCGCATAGAGAAAGCGGACCTCCCCGGTCTCCTTCTCCGCAGGAAAGATCTCCAGGTAGAGATCGTACCAGGGGAGCACTTTTTGATAGAGCGCCACCCGCTGCGCCTTCTTCGCCTCGACATGGAAATAGGCCATCAGAAATCGCAACGGCTCCTTGAGCAACGGCTTGACCCGGTCGACCTGTTCCGGACGATTTCCTTTGGCCCAAACGCTCCCCGGCCGGTAACTTTCGATAAACGAGATGCGGACCTGGATCCCTTCGGGGCTTGCGACCAGGGCCGGATCGTTGTATAGATCGATCATCGCCCGATGGAGAAAGGGGGTCTCGGCATAGAGGGGATAGGCCGACACCCACGACTGGATCAGATGCAAGGCCTCTTTTCTCCGTCCCGACCCCTCATGATACTTCACCAACTCCGAGAAAAGGAGAAAACCTTCCGCGGGGGACTTCTCGCGGACCCAATCGATCAGGCGGGCCACGCCCCCTCCCGATTGAAGGGTGAGCGCCAGGAGGCGGAGATGATCCTGCCGCTCTTCAACGGGCGGGGTCGGCCGGCAGGAAGATCCCGCACTCGATTCAACCTCCCCCTCCGAGAAGAACCAGAGTTGGAAGACGATCGGGACGACTTCTTTCGGATGTCCCAATCGGTAGTGACTCCATGCCGTTTTGTAGAGAGCCTTGCGATGGAGGAACGATTCCGGACGGTCGACCAGCGGCTGATAATGCGCGATGGCCTCGGCATATTTCCCCCGCTCAAAAGCGATCTCCCCAAGCCGGTAGGCCGCCTCTTCGGAATAAGGTCCGGTCGGCGCATGCTCGATGAGCCGCTTCAAAGCCGCCTCGGCCTCTTCTTTCTTCCCGTGGAGGACGGCGGCATGGGCCTGAAGATAGAGCGGATCGGGACTTTGTAAGCCGGTTTCCGCAGAGGCGCTCCGGAGCGTCAGGCAATGGCGGGCCAACTGGGCCGCGATCTTCTCCTCTTGTTTTTGCGCAATCCGCTCTTCTTCCCTCAGAAGCGCCAGCGCGGTCTGGCGCAGGGAGAGATTGATCTGTTGGAGAAGATGCGTGATCTCTTGCTGCTCGCCGATTTCGTGCTGTAGCTTCTGCAGGGTCTTCTCCAGAAGCGATCCCGGAGGAAGCACCGGCGAGGGGAGAATCTCTCCCCTTCGGATCTGATCGGCGGTGCTCCGAAGCCGTTCGATCCGTTTTCGTATCTCCGAACGTCCCCGCTCGCCGGTCCCGATCGCTCCCGGAAGATCTCCTTGACCGAGTTGGTCCCGGCTGAGAATATGAAAAAGCCGGGCGTAATAACGGCTTACGGGGCCTCCCTCCTCGACCTCCTCCAGAATGCTCATGAGGTTTTCGGCCGACCCTATCTCGAAGTAGCCCCATCCGATTCCGAGCATCGCCAGATTGGCATAGGTATCCTCTTTAAAAACTTCGCCGAGGCTGGCGAATGCGAGATCATACGATTTTTGACTCAGCTGGTAGAACCCGTTCAGAAGATGGGCGCGGGGGACCCAGGGGGACCCGGGATGTTCGTCCGCCCATCGAATCAATTGCTCCATGCCCTTCTCAAATCGGGTCTCATCATTGAGGGCGAAAAACGCAAGCGCGGAGAGATAATAACGATGGGGGGCATAGGGGCTGGATGGAGAAATCGGCTCCAGAATCGCCAGCACTTCCGAATACGCTTTCTGCTGGAAAGCCCCCTGTCCGGCCGCCGCCAACAACGCCGGCTCATCGAGGAAGAGAGAAGGCTCTTTCCGGTATGCGGCGTAGATCAACTCAAAGCGACCCTGCCGGGCATAAAGCGTCATCAGAAGGCGCTGCGCCTCTTTCTGCGGCGTGCCCAGGAGGAGCTGTTCGGCGGAGGACCAGAGCCCCGCATCGAGGTAGAAATCGATTCGCTCCTCAAGGGGAGCGGAAGGGGAGAGGGCCGCTTCAGAAGAGAAGCGCTTCAAAACACGAAGCGTCTCCCCCTCTAACGCGGACCACGACACCGTATCGGTCGGCCCTTTGGCCGCCCATCCGGCGCGCGGGAAGAGGAGTAAAAGGGAAAAAAAGAGAGAGGGGAAAAAGAGTCCTCTTCGATGCATCATTCCTTACGATAACAGAGGGGTTTGAGTCCCCAAAATGTATCATTTCCTGCCCCTTTGTCAAGAATTTCCTCGATCGGGTGAGCCGATGAGGGGGACCCGTTTTTCAGCTTGAAAATTGAAGAGGCTTTGTGAAATAATTCCCGCGAATCAGCCTGAGCAAAAAACATGACCCCGCAGCGAAGAAAATTGATTTTGACCCTTTTTACGGCCGCCTGCATTTTTGGCGCGACGGTGGCGATCTTCCTCGGCTATGAGATGTTTCAGAGGCGCTTGAAGATCTTCTGGATCTTCAGCGCCTACATCTCCGTGCTCACCGGCATCGTCATTTTCTTCGGTTTCCGATTGATTAGAGGCGATGCTGTGAAGGGGGTTTGATCGTCTGCACGATCGGCCGACTCGCCGAGGGGCGGATGAACTTATATTAAAGAGAGGCGATGGCCCATTTTCTGATCCGTCGGCTCTTCTGGTCGGGGCCGGTTCTCCTCGGCGTTCTGACGCTGGTCTTCTTTCTGATCCATCTCATCCCGGGCGATCCGATCGATGTGATGCTCGGGGAGCGGGCGGCCGAGGCCGACCGCGCCGCCCTTCAGGCGGCGCTTCACCTCGACGAGCCCCTCTTGACCCAGTACGGGCGGTTCCTGGCCGGGGTCGTCCAAGGGGATCTGGGCCGCTCCCTCAGCACACAGCAACCGGTCGCCGGCTTGATCCTGGCGCGCTACCCCGCCACGCTCCAGCTCGCCGCGGCGGCCCTGCTGATCTCTCTGCTGATCGCCCTTCCGCTCGGCATCCTCTCCGCCGTTCGCCCGCGCTCCTTCCTCGACGCCGGGGGATTCCTCTTCTCACTTTTTGGGATCTCGATGCCGACCTTTTGGCTCGGTCCCCTTCTGATTATTCTTTTCTCGCTGAAGCTCGATTGGCTTCCGGTTTCCGGCCGCCACGGGATCGCCTCTCTGGTCCTTCCGGCATTGACGCTCGGTTTAGGGATGTCGGCGATCCTCGTTAGAATGACCCGCTCCTCTCTTC
>JAHFEM010000313.1:1537-3995 GCA_023248505.1 Nitrospirota bacterium | reverse complement strand
GATCAATGGAGGACGCTCGAAGCGTACTTGCGCGGCGTCGATCTCTTCAACCGGTTCTACTTCTGGGAAGCGCACGAGGTCTGGGAGGCGCTCTGGAAGCGTCACCCGCCCCAGGCCGATCCGGCCCGGCTGATTCAAGGATTGATCAATACCGCCGCCTCGCTCCTCAAACTTCACATGCAGGAGATCCCCTCCTCTCAAAAACTCTGGCGCGCCGCATCGGACCGGCTCACCCCATTTCGGAATCAGCACTGGATGGGAATCGACGTCGATCGGCTTCTCAAAGAGATTCACGCTTACCTCCGGCCGATCGAAGAAGGAAAGATCCCAACGCTGGGACCAGGCACCCCCACCCTCCTGCTGTCATTCCCGGTAGCCCAGGAAAAGGGGCGGCCACCCGATATTTAATCGGGAAAGCGCCTGTTTCAATCGTGCGCGTCAGCGCGTTCCAATCGCTTCGCGACAGCAAAGCGCTCGGAACGCCTAAGAATTTTTCTACAGTCCGTCGATGAACGACCGTTTCCCCAGCCGCCCTATCGGGACCCTCACTTGAATTCGGCCCAAGATTGACATATAGTATCCGAAGTTCGTCTGACCGCCATCCATTAACCCAGGAGGTGAAAAATGAAGATGAAATCACTTTCAATCTTATTCGTACTATTGTCGCTCACCGGTTGTTACGGATCGGGAGGGGGCGGCTCCTCCAGCGCCACGATTCCGGCCATGGCATCGCCGGCCGATATCCCGAACAAAGACGCGGCGGCCAAGAACAACGAAGGGGTCGATCATCTCGTTCAGGGCCATTATGATGTGGCGGCGCCGCTCTTTAAGGAAGCCGTCGGGATGAAACCCGATTTCGCCGAAGCCCATTTTAATCTCGCCTTGGCGCTCGACGGCAAGGGAGATCACGCCGGGGCGACGGAGGAGTTCAAAAAAGCAAAGGAGTTCGGCGGCAGTAATCCGAAGATCGCCGAGAACGCCGTCTTGAAAAAACATTTGGGAATGTAATAGAAGGGCCGTGCGGAGTGCCGATTTCGGAGGGCGGCGTAAAACGATTTTGTCCTTTCTTGAACGTCGCAATCCGCATTCCGCATCCGCGCCCCTGATTTCGGAGGAGCTTTGAAAAATTCTTCTGCGCGGAAAGGAACGCTCCAGTTTACCCCGGAGGATCACCAAAAAATCGCGTCGCTGAAAAAGACGGCGGAGAGCAGCCCCTGTTGGGATGGAGCGCGGCCGCTCGATTGCCATCGGGCCGTCGTCTGCGGCGTCGACATCGCCTTTTTTATCGCGGCCGATCGAGAGGATGGGGCGGGTCAATATCAGCTCCACATCACGGGAAAGGAGGGGCAGCCGGCCCTCGATGTGGTTCAGGCCATGGCGGTCCCCTTCTTCGGAGAGCAACCCTATCAGATCCTGCCCGACGAGCGCCACCCCGCCCGTATCCGCATCTTGGGGTTGTTCTTCAACTACACGGGAAAATAATTCGCGCTACACTTTAATGATTTTCCGTCGGATGGCATATTTGATCAAATCGGTACGGGAGTGGAGCCCCAGCTTCTTCATGAGGTTCGATCGGTGGGCATCGACCGTCTTCGGCTGGATGTTGAGAAGGCGCGAGACCTCCTTCGCCGAGTGTCCCTCCGCCAGCAACCGAAGGATCTCTTTCTCGCGGAGCGTCAGTTGCTCATACGGGGTTTTCGGCTCCGGCCGCTTGGTCCTCTGAAGATAGCCGCTCACGATCTTTTTAGAGACGCCGGGAGAGAGGTAAGTGTCCCCCCGATAAACCGAGCGGATCGCCGAGACCAACTCGTGTGATGCCGAATCTTTGAGCATATAGCCCGACGCGCCGGCGCCCAGCGCCTCTTCGACATACTCCTCATCATCGTGCATGGTGAGGATAATGACCTTCGTCTTCGGCTCCGTCTGTTTAATGCGGACCGCCGCCTGCGGCCCGGTCAATCCCGGCATCGCGTAGTCCAGGACCACCACATCGGGACGAAGCTCCTCCGCCATGTGAATGGTCTCCAGCCCCTCGCCGGCCTCCCCGATAATTTCAATGTCTTCTTCCGACTCCAGCAATCGCCGCATCCCCTGCCGAAGCAGGGTGTGATCATCGGCCAGTAGAACTCGTATTTTAGCCATATTCTCCGTCTCGCATCATTTTAGCAGGGCATTGAAAACGCTGAATCCGTCATTCCCGATAGCCCAGGGAAAGGGGCGGCCACCCGATCCGCATTCCGCAATGGGTTTATGGCGGCAATCGCCGCGGCCTGCGGATTGAGAGAGCGCTCTTTCTTTCCTTCGTGGAGGCGGGCTCTCTCCGAATCTCCGGGCCGCTCGCAAGGGGCATCCGCTCTCTCGCCGGCACCGCCGGCTCGAAGGGAAGCTCCACCCGCAACTCGGTCCCCCGGCCTCTCCCGGAGAGGACCTGAAAGGTTCCCCCCATCAGATCGACCCG
>JAHFEM010000313.1:0-1527 GCA_023248505.1 Nitrospirota bacterium | reverse complement strand
TTGAATTCCGACCAGCCCGAACCGACGGGCCCGCCGCCGGGCCAGGGTGGTGGCGTCGAACCCAACCCCATTGTCGATCACCCGGACCCGAACCCGCTCTTCAATCCGCTCCAGCCAGATCGACACCTCCGTCGCCCGGGCGTGTTTGGCGACGTTGGTCAGCGCCTCCTGGACGATCCGATAGATCATCGTTTCCATATAGGAAGGAAGACGCCGATAGAGCTTCACCCGCTTCAGCGTGGCCCCGATCTTAAACTTTCTCGTGAAATCCTTAACCAACCCCCGGAGCGTCGGGACCAATCCGAGATCATCCAGCTTGAGCGGCCGCAGGTCGGCGACCAGCCTCCGGATCTCTTCAATCGTCTGAGCCGCAATGGCGTGGGCTTCCGCAATCTCCTCCCGCTGGCTGGCCATTTCCGACGGAAGTTGCTCCGCAAGAATTTCCAGATGGAGTTTGAGGGCCAGCAGGCCCTGTCCCATTGCATCGTGCAGCTCTCGTGAGATCCGCCTTCGCTCTTCCTCTTGCGTCGAGAGGACCTTCAGCGAGAGCTGGCGAAGATCCTCCCGATGCGCCCGGTTGAGGTTATAAAGGCGGACGTTCTCGATCGTCAATGCGATCTGGTGCGCAATTGAATTCATCAACGCGATCTCGCGCGGGGCGAAGGTACGCGGCTGCCGTGTGGCCATCGATAGAATTCCCCGGGTCATCCCCTTGTAGATCAACGGAACGCCGAGGTAAGAAGACCATCCCTTCAGCTTTCCCCGCGCCGAGGGGGGAATTTTTTTTCCCGCTGCAATGTTGGGAATCGCCCACGGTTTTTGGGAAAGGGCGATCATCCCCTCGAGTCCCCGCGGGGAGAGCGGCTTCGGCCGTCCGGCCGGCGCAAGCGAGGGGCCCTGAGAAGCCGAGAGGGTCGGCACCCAACGATCGGGATCGAGCAGAAAAACGGTCCCGGCATCGACCCCCATCAGCGAAACGGTCTTCTCAATCGCCAGATTCAGGATCGACCGCTCGTCGTGCCGCTCCGTTCCGATGGTTGCAATCTCGGCCAGAAGCCCAAACTCTTTCGCTTTGTCCCGCTCGCGCCGGCAGTATCGAATATTCTCGATGCCGACCGCCGCCTGATCGGCGATGAACCGGGCGAGCTTCACCTCCGATTCGGTGAAATGGTGCGGCGCTTCGTCCGAATCGACGGAGAGAACCCCGAGGAAATATCCCCGGAGGAGGATCGGCGTAATGAGCAGCGAGCGGAGACGGAACGCTTTCAACAAGGGGGGAAGCCGCCGGTCTTTTTGCACCTCCTCCACCGCAATCTCTTTTCCTTCGTGAAGGAGATCATAGAGCGCCCCTCTGCGAACCGGAATGCGGACTTCCCGCTCGACCGGAACATTCGAGGCCTTGAGAACCAGCGCCTCCTTTTCGTCGGTGAGGAGAAAGAGCAGGCAGCGCGGGAGGGCCAGCACCTCGGAGAGCTTCTCGACAAGATTTTTCAGAAAGGGATCGAGCTCGGTCTCACCGGCGATAGA
>JAHFEM010000312.1 GCA_023248505.1 Nitrospirota bacterium | reverse complement strand
TTTTACCGGATTATCGTAACAGATTCGGAATCACCGAGAGATGGGCGGTTCATTGAAATTTTAGGAACCTATGACCCCTTGTCTGAAAAGGGAGGTGTTGAGATTAAGGAAGAAAACGCGATTCTGTGGCTCAGAAAAGGAGCCGAAGTTTCCGATACGGTGAAATCCATTTTTACAAAGGCACAATTATTCAAGAAAGTAAAAGAGCCGAAAGCGAGTTAGTCGCGTGTAGAGCAATGTCGTGCGCTGAGGACAGTCCCGGTGCAGATTCCTGTGTTGCCTGTGAATGCAAATGGAGGTAGCATCGATGAAAGAGTTGATCGAGTATATCGCAAAGTCGCTTGTTGATCGACCTGAAAATGTGGTTGTTAGAGAAACCGAAGGAGAGAAAACCACCATTATCGAGTTACGCGTTGCCCAAGAAGACCTAGGCAAAGTCATTGGCAAACAGGGGAGGACAGCAAGGGCCATGAGAACCATCCTCAACGCAGCGGGAACCAAGATCGGCAAACGCTGTGTCCTTGAGATTTTGGAATAACATGTCTGAAAATGTCGATTACGATTGGAACCATACTCAAATCGGTCGGCCTTCAAGGGGAATTGAAGGTTTCTCCCTTGACCCACTTTCCTCAGCGTTTTAGTCGATTGCAGGATATCACGATCAAAACGAAGGATGGCCAGGTCAAATTATATGATATAGAACATGTCCGATACGCGCACCCCTTCGTGTACATTCGGTTGGCCGGCCTTTCTTCCCTTGAAGACGCACAACCGCTGGCCGGGGGATCGATCCTCATCCCCGAGAAAGAACGGATGCCCCTCCCGGAAGGGAGTTATTATCATTTTGAAATAGAAGGTCTCGATGTCTATTTGGAAAATGGGAGCCGGCTCGGAAAACTCGATCATATATTAGAAACCGGCAGCAATGATGTTTATGTCGTAAAGCAGGACGGAAAGGAATTCCTCATACCTGCTCTTGCCTCCATTGTGACGGAAATTAATTTGAAAGAGAACCGGATGATCATTCGGCCCATACAAGGATTGCTTGAGCTTTGATGAAGTGTGATATAATAACGCTTTTCCCTGAGATGGTTGCTCCCGCTCTGCACGAGAGCATGTTAAAACGGGCGCAGGAGCGCCGTCTTCTGGAAATCGGCATCCACCAGTTGCGCGATTATGCCGCGGATAAACATCACACAACGGATGATGTCCCGTATGGTGGAGGCCCGGGGATGGTTCTTAAGCCAGACCCTATTTTTGCTGCTGTGGAAAAAATTCGACAGGAACGGGGAGAGATCCGAATCATCATGCCTTCGCCTCAAGGCGCTCAGTTTAATCAGACGATGGCCAGTGCATTCTCAAAGGAAGAGCGAAGCCTCATCTTTATTTGCGGACATTATGAGGGAATTGATGCGCGCGTGAGAGAGGGAATGTCTGTTGAGGAGGTCTCGATCGGTGATTATATTTTAACCGGAGGAGAATTGGCCGCGCTGGTGATGATCGATGCGTCCGCAAGATTAATCCCTGGCGTCTTAGGTGAGCCTGCTTCCCTCGAAGAGGAATCTTTCTCATCTTCTCTTCTGGAATATCCTCAGTATACACGTCCGGTGGAATTCAGGGGACTGAGGGTTCCGGACATCCTCCTCTCCGGAAATCACAAAACGATCCGGGCCTGGCGAAAACAGCAAGCCCTTCTCAATACACTTCGGAAACGGCCCGATTTATTAGCCGATGCCTCTTTAACCGAAGATGAAAGGGAATGGGTGGATCAACAACATTGCGACGAGATTAAATCTCACTCTTGAATTGAAAAGGAGACCAAATTCAATGAATCGGTTAGAGCGGTTGGAAAGAGGACTCTTGAAAGCGTCGGTCCCAGAGATTAAGATCGGGGCCACGGTGAGAGTTCATGTCAAGATTATCGAAGGCGAGAAAGAGCGCATTCAGGTTTATGAGGGCGTCGTTATCCGGAAGAAGGGAACACGAAACCGTGAGACCTTCACCGTTCGAAAGGTTTCCTATGGCGTCGGAGTCGAAAGGGTCTTTCCCATCCACTCCCCCTATATCACTCAGATCGATGTGGTTCGGGAAGGGAAGGTGAATCGGGCGAAACTCTACTACTTAAGAGAGAGAACAGGGCAGGCCGCCCGTATCAGAGAAAAAGATAGGGCGGTCACATCGGGACCGAAGACTTCCTCCCCTGTTGAAGCGCCGCAGCCTGTGAAGGTGGAATCTTAATTCGCCATGAAGCGGTTCCCCGGCATTCAGTGGGTTCGATCCCTCCCTTCTAACAAGACGGGATGGGATCGTTTCACTGGAGGGAGGAAACGCGCTCTCACCTAAATAACGATCCGTCGTCATACATTTCCGGTAAGATCTCGTTCCTATCCCTAGGCCTGGTTTCGACACATGGTGCCTCTCAAGACGGAAGAATCGCATCGTTTATTTGAAATGACTCTCTTCGAGAGGATGCTTTCTTCGTACGGATACCGATTGATTTGTGGTATCGACGAGGCCGGTCGGGGTCCTCTCGCCGGGCCGGTCGTCGCTGCCGCCGTGATTCTACCTTCCGGGTTCCCCGTCTCCGGAATACGAGATTCAAAACTGCTGACCGAAAAACAGCGTGAGGTCCTCTATCCTAAAATTATGCAAGAGGCCATTGCCATTGGCGTAGGAATAATCGATAATGTGATCATTGACGAAATCAATATCTTACAAGCCACGTATTTGGCAATGCAATCAAGCCTACAAAATCTTCCTATTCCGCCGGACTATCTCCTGATCGATGCCCTGACCCTTCCACACACGACCGTCCCGCAGAAAGGCATTATCCGCGGCGATAATCTCTCTGTCACGATTGCAGCCGCGTCGATCATTGCAAAAGTAACGCGTGATCATCTCATGGAGGAATTACATCGGGAATTCCCGGAGTATAATTTTATCTCCCACAAGGGTTACGGCACGGAGGAGCATCTTCGAAATCTTCGGGCATACGGGCCTTGTCGAATTCATCGAAGGACCTTCCGGGGCGTCCTCGCATGACGGGGGCGGAAGGCGAAAAGATGGCTGCAGAATTCCTATTGAGACAAGGGTACCGAATTCTGGAGCGCAATTTCCGAACCGTTTTGGGGGAGATTGATCTAATTGCGAAAGACGGAAAAGTGTTGGTCTTCGTTGAAGTAAAGGCCCGGTCGGGAATTCGCTTCGGTGTTCCGCAAATGGCCGTTGATCTGAGGAAACAGGCCAAAATGAGCCGCGTCGCCCTCGTTTACCTAAGTCAGAAGAAGCTCGAGGCGTGTGAATGCCGGTTCGATGTCATCGGAATTACCAAAGGCTCGAACGGAGGCGCTGAAATCGAACATTTTAAAGATGCCTTCGAAGGGCTGGAGACCGGAACAGGATGCTAAGCGGGATCAATACCGATATTCAATTTAAGGGGGCAGTGTACCACGTCCAAACAGAAGATGGGGGGGCCGACAACCCGATCATCACCACTTTGCTCTTTAAGGGGGGAGCGATCTTCTCATCGAAAAAAACGAACTACGCTGAAATACTTCAGTCGCCTTCCTACCAAGACGTCGTCAAAGAACTCATGAAAGAGCAGCACAAGAGCATGGTCCGCGATCTGGCCGCGGGAAAGTTTGAATCCCCTCCCCCCGTTCCCAAAGAAGTCCGGAAAAATCTCCCGGTTCAAGAGGCGAAGGCGCCGCCTCCGTCACCCGCTGCTCCGCAGAGTGGAAATAAAAAGAAAAGCTTGGATGATCTTATTCTAGATTATCTATCTGAAAGGGAAAAAGGGGTCGACTGAAATTTATTCTCTTCGGGTCATGATTCCTCTTCAACGAAACGGCCGTGCTCTCCTTTGCGAGGGGATACCGCTGCAAAATATTTTTGAACCGATATTCGCGCGTCTGCCACTCACTTCCTTGTCCGTTCCCGCGCTTCCGTCAAAGAAGGTCTGATCAGGGTAAAAGATGATCCAAATGTTTCATGTGTACAAATATTATGGAA
>JAHFEM010000311.1 GCA_023248505.1 Nitrospirota bacterium | reverse complement strand
CAAAGAGACCGTCAAGAAGATCATCGAAGACGCGCCGCAGCATCTCATCGCCGTCAGCCTCGCCCCGCACTACTCCAAGCTGAGCGTCGGCGCCTACATCCAGGCGCTTCAGATCGCGCTCGCCGACGCCGGAAGCGACCTCCCGGTCACCGCGGTCGAAACCTGGCATATTCAGCCGCTCCTGCTCGACGCCTTTGCAAAAAAGGTGAAGGAGGCGCTTGCGCTCTATCCCGAAGCGGTCCGATCGAAAGTCCCCCTCCTCTTTACCGCCCATTCTTTACCGGAGCGGGTCCTCGCCGAGGGAGATCCTTATCCGAAGGAATTGGAGGGAACGGTGGCCGGGGTGGTTCAACGGCTCGGGCCGGTCTCTTATCGGTTCGCCTACCAAAGCCGCGGGATGAGTCCCGGCCGGTGGCTGGGGCCGGAGGTCGATGAGGTTCTCAATGAGATGGCCGCCCAGGGTGAGAAAAATCTCCTCATCGTCCCGGTCGGCTTTGTCTGCGATCATGTCGAGATCCTCTACGATGTCGACATTCTCTACAAGCAGACGGCCCAATCCAAGGGAATCGAACTCCGCCGAACCGAATCGCTCAACGCCTCGCCCCTCTTTATCCAGGCGCTCGCCGCCGTCGTCCACGCCCATTTGCCTGTATAACAATCGCAGAGACAAGGACCGAATCGTTTTGTAGGGCGCACCGAAGTCTGCGCCCTTTTTTATTTTGTGAGGGTCTAAAAAGGACGGGGGAGAGATCTCTACGATCGGTGAGGATGATCTCTTTGGGCGACGGTCATCCCAAGAAGAAACGCCGCCATCAGTCCATAGGCCGCAGCAATAACGAAGGGCTGTGCCGTTTCGATTCCCCACGGAAAGAAAAGCCGTCCATCCTCGAACGGAGAGTGGATGACGCCGAAGAGGGCCAGCGCCCCGGAGAGGCCGAAGAAAATTGCCGCCCGCCGAAGCCGCCGGTCGATGATCTCCGCCAGCGCCCCGCCCCAGAGGAGCGAAGAGACGACGAAGCCGTTCGAGAGAAAGAGGAGAGCGTGGTAGGTGAGGGCCGTCTCTCCCCGCAGGTCGGCCGCCCGTTTTCCGAGGTGGCCGAGGAGGCCGTTTAATTCGATCAGGATCAGCGCGGCGATCACCGGGAGGAAGGCGAAGGCGACCGCTTTGTAATGCTCCTTGGGGGTTGCGGCGAAGGCCTGCGCGGTGATCTCCAATCCGATGAAGAGGAGGATCGGCGCCACGGCGGCTTCCGGCAGAAGATCGACGACATTTCCCAAGAAACCGAAAATTCCCGCCAGGCCGATGAAGAGCGCGGTCGCCAGGGTATAGCCGGCCCCGCCCCCCATTTCCTTGTAGGCGGGGTGGCCGATATAGGGGGTCGTCTGGACCACGCCGCCGCAGAGGCCGCTGATCATCGTCGAGAGTCCGCTCGTGAGGAGAATCGATCGGGTGTCGTATTCGTCTCCCGCGGCGGAGGCGCTCTCGGTGACGTCGATCCCGCCGATGATGACGATGATGGCGAAAGGAAGGGCGATCGGAAGGTAAGCGAGGACATGGGGAAGCCCTTCCAGAAACTGAAGCGTCGGAAGGGGGAGGGCCCAGGCGGTCGGCTCGGAAAGGAGGGGGATCGATTCGGCGCCCGGGCCGAAGAGACCCGATAAGGAGGAGAGGAGGATTCCCAAGACGACCGCTGCGAATGCGGCGGGAATCTGGAAGGGGAAGGGAATCTTCCCGACGATGCAGGTGAGGATGACGATCAGGGAGAGAAAGCCGACGAGCGGCGACTGGACGATCTTCAGCAGCGGCAGAAAGGCGATCAGAAGCAGCGCCACCCCGGCGATCGGTCCCAGCAGCCCGGCGCGGGGGACGACCCGGCGGATCGCCGGACCGAGGAAGGCGCCGGCCGTCTTCACCAGCCCGACCAGGATGATGACCGCCATCGAAATTTTCCAGGCGAGCGCCGCGTCCTTCGTGACGGCGTAGGCGGGGCCGGTGACGCCGAAGGTGAAGGCAAAGAGGGAGGGGGTGTCGATGCCGAGCGGCATGGCGGTGATATCGGTCCGGCCGGTCCGGCGGGCGAGCCGGATCGCCATGATCGTGTAGACCAGATCTCCGATCAAAACGCCGATCGCCGATCCCGGGATCATCCGGCCGTAGACGATCTCGCGCGGAAATTTGAAAAGCCCGACCAAGATCGACGCCATCATCACCAATTGCGTCATGTTGTCGACGACGAGGCCGAAGAAGGCGTTGAGGTCGCCGGGGCGGATGAGGAGCGATTTTAGTTTGTCTTGTCGGGCCATGTTGATCTGGGTCATTTGTTATGATGTGACGGCGGGAGTATACACAGTTAGAATTCGGAGCACAACCCTGTTTTCTGTTCTCCTCCTTCTTCTGATCTTCACACCAGGTGCGCCTTGCCCCAGTCTATTTGTATGTGGGGCCGGCGCTGGAAGAAGCTGGTTGATTTTCGATCTTCACACCAGGTGCGCCTTGCCCCAGTCTATTTGTATGTGGGGCCGGCGCTGGAAGAAGCTGGTTGATTTTCGATCTTCACACTAGGTGCGCTTTGCCCCACACCCAAGGCTTCCCCGTGCAGCGGGGGTGAACTCCCTGGACCCCAGGGTCACAACTTGCACAACGCACGGAAGGGCACCGTGGATTGTGCTTCAGACAATCGTGACCTTGTTGGGTCGATAAACGTTCTATTTAGAGAAAAATAACGCAACAGCGTGGCCCTTTGGAGGGGGCGAGGCGCTGCCTCGCCCCCTCTTTCATCTTCTCCCTTTTTCCGGTGCCGTCTCTGTTGAAACTTTCTTCCGTTTCCCATAGAATGGCGGGACATTTTGGAAGGAAGTGCAATGGCTGCTGAAAAAAAGAAGGTTGTCATTATCGGCGGGGGGATCACCGGGCTTTCGACCGCCTATTTTCTCCAGGAGAAAATAAAGGAGGCCGATCTTCCGATCGACTGCACCTTGATCGAGGCGGAGGGGCGGTTCGGCGGGAAGGTGGTGACCGACCGGGTCGATGGGTTTGTGATCGAAGGGGGGCCCGATTCGTTCATCACTCAGAAGCCGGGGGCGCTGGAGCTTTGCAAACGTCTTGGATTGACCGACCGGCTGATTCAGACCAACCCGGTCGAGAAGGCGATCTTCATCCTCTCGAACGGAAAGCTCTGTCCGATGCCGGAGGGGTTCAATCTGATGATCCCGGGGCGGGTGATGCCGTTTCTCTGGTCGCCGTTGGTGTCGCCGTTCGGAAAGGCGCGGATGGGGCTCGATCTCGTCATCCCGCGGAGAGAAACGGCGGGAGATGAAAGCATCGCCTCGTTTGTCCGGCGAAGACTCGGTCAAGAAGCGGTCGAACAATTCGCCGAGCCGATCCTCGCCGGGATCTATGCAGGAGACGCCGAGAGGCTGAGCGTGCAGGCGACTTTTCCCCAGTTCGCTCAGATGGAGCGGGAACAGGGAAGCTTGGTTTGGGCCATGTGGATGCGGCGGTGGGACGCCGCCAAGAAGCCGCCTCGAAAAAGCGAGTGGAGCCTCTTCGTCTCGCTCCGGGAGGGACTCTCCAGTTTAATAGAAGCGGTCCGGTCAAAACTCGATCGGGTGACTTTGATTTCGGGCCGGAAGGTCATCGGGGTCCGGCCCTCGGAGGGCCGGTTCGAGGTCTCCCTCGACGGCGAGCGGCTCCCCGCCGATGCGGTGGTGATCACCGCGAAGACCCACACGGCGGCCGACTGGATCGAGGGGTGGGATGCGCCGCTGGCGAAGCGGCTTCGGGAGAACGACTACGTCTCGACGGCGACCGTCTCTCTCGGATTTAGAAAGTCGGATGTCCGGCATCCGCTCAACGGCTTCGGCTTCGTCATCCCGAGGCGGGAGAAGCGAAAGATCATGGCGGCGACCTGGACTTCCACCAAGTTTCCCGGCCGCGCGCCGGAGGGGCATGTTCTCATCCGTTCTTTTCTCGGCGGGGCCCATCAGGAGGAGGTCGTCGGTCTGGACGATGACGCGCTGGTTTCGAT
>JAHFEM010000310.1 GCA_023248505.1 Nitrospirota bacterium | reverse complement strand
ACGGTTACGTCAGCCGATGGGTCGAGCAGAGAACGGGACTCTTCAAGAGGGCGCCCAAGTTTTGGGTATATGTTCTATTTAGTTTTGCGGCGTTCTTCACCTATTCTTATCCGGCGATTCGCTTCTCGATCAACGGGAAACTCTATGCCGGCTCGACCGGGATTGCCGCAAAGGCAAAACTCATCGCCGGACCCTTTATGTTCGCCCCGACGTCCGGCCACCAGTCCCGCGCGCTGACCCTCTGTCTGTTAAAAGCGAGCGGGACGCTCGGATCGCTTCGAATGCTTGTTCACCTTCTTCTGTGGAAAAGGCCGGGCACGACGGTTGAATATATCGAAGGGGAGCGAATCGACGTTTTGGAGGGGCCGGGAGAAATTCAAGCGGATGGAGAATTTTTGGGGAACGTTCCGGCGGTCTTTACGCTGGCCGAGAGACAGATCGAACTGATCCACCCCTCCGACCGAACTTGAGGTGGGAATTACGCGACCTTCAATTCGCCGATCCTGACGGTATGGGCCCCGGCCTGCTCCATCTCGGAGAGCGCCCGCTGAGTATCGCCCGGTTTTACTTCGACGCCGCGCGAGGCATCTTCCAGCAGCACGGTTTCGAATCCCTCCCGGAGCGCATCGAGAACCGTCTCCTTCACACAATAATCGGTCGCAAGCCCTCCGATAAATAGCCGGCGGATTCCTTGCCGCTTCAGGCGCGCCGCGAGGCCGGTTCCTTGAAAACCGGAATAGGCGTCTTCGTTCGGACTGCTCCCCTTCGGAACAATCACCCCCTGCTCGGGAAGAGCCAGCCCGGGATGAAACGCAGCCCCTTCCGTTCCCTGAACGCAATGGGGGGGCCAGACGCCTCCCCGTTCTTTAAAAGAGATATGATCGGCCGGATGCCAGTCTTGGGTCAGATAAATCGGCGCCCCCTCCCTGAGGAAGGTTTCGATATAATCGTTCAATAACGGCACGACCTTGTCCCCTTCCGGCACCGGCAAGGCCCCTCCGGGACAGAAATCGTTCTGCACGTCGACCACAATCAGGGCGGCCCTTTTTCCCAGCTTCATCGGATGTCGTCTCCTAGGATGAGAAAATTATACAAGTTCTATGGAAAGAGGCGCAACGATCGATTTGATGAGCGCACCCTCCATCGTTCGATTGCAGAGGACGCGCGGTATCGGTGGGAATTCGAGGAGAAGGAAGATGAAGCAAGGAGGGCGGCGGCTTGCTGGAAGAAAGCGATGATCGTCTCTAAACGCGGTTTTTTCCCGCCTCTTCGGCATTGAGGTGGCGGTCCATCTCCTCGACCGTCTCTCTGTACGGGGTCTCCCAGCTCTTCGGGAGGGGGTCTCCCCGAACCACATCGGCGTTCTTCGGGTTGATCGGTTTTCCGTATCGCATCAGGGTGTAGTGAAGATGCGGGCCGGTGCTCAAACCGGTCGAGCCGACCCGTCCGACGATCTCCCCCTGTTCGATCTTCTTCCCCTTCCGGATTCCCTCGCCATAACTTGAAAGATGGCCGTAGAGCGTGCTGTACCCGTTTCGATGCTGGACGATCACCGTTTTTCCGTGGCCGCCGTTCCAGCCGACGAAGGTCACGGTGCCGTCGCTGGCGGCCATGACCGGCGTGCCGTAAGGGGCGGCGTAATCGATCCCCAGATGGGGCCGATTGATCTTCAGGATCGGATGGAAGCGCTTGGTCGTAAAACCGGAGCTGATATGCCGATAACGGAGCGGCGACTTCAAGAAGGCCTTTTTGAGCGATCCCCCTTTCTCGTCGTAATAATCGCCCTTCCCGTCCTTGGAGAAGTAGTAAGCCCGATAGGCCGTTCCTTCGTTGATCAACTCCGCCGCCAGAACCCGGCCGGTGCGGAGGATCTCATTCTGGTTTTTGAATACTTCATAAACGACCCGGAAGTGGTCCCCCGATTGGATCTCCGTGCTGAAGTCGACATCCCACGCGAAAATATCGGAGAGATCGAGAATGACTTCCGGAGGAACGCCGGAACGGCGGGCCGATTCGTAAAGGGTATCCGAAATCTCCCCGTTGTGGCTGACGAGATCGCGTTCGAGCGGGGTTTTTTCTTCCACAACGTGGAATCCGCTTTCCGAGCGCTCCACCTTCAAGGAGCGGAAGGGATCGATCTGATACAGCAAGGTCCCGACGGCTTGCGGCGCTTCTTCCAGGAAGACTTTGATCTTTTGGCCGGGGATGATCTTTCTTAAATCATAAACTTTCTTGGCCGCTTTCATGATATCGAAAATTTCCGCGTCCGGGATGCCCAACACCGACAGAACGCCGAAAAGGGAATCGCCCGACTTGAACGTATGTTCCTTCACGATCTGTTTCGCGTCCGCGAGGATCTGCCCGGAAAGCGTGTCGGGAGAAATCTCCGGCTTCGATTCCGCCGGCGATTCTTCACTGGCCGGGCCGGCGTCCGGCGCGGGGAGCGAATCGCTCTCCGGCAGCCAATACGAGCCGAGGTAGAGCAGCACGAAGAGAAGCGTTAATCCAAATCCGAGTTTCCGCATAGAACCTCTATTCACACAAGAAGTAATTTAATTATAGCCGATGCAAGGATGTTCAAACGAGAGAAAAAAATGAAAAGATGGCCGCATTGTATCACAAAACAGGGCCGATCGGTCCACTTTTTAATTTACGCTCTCTAAAAGACAATCGTATTTTTAATGAGTGACGCTCGGACCGCTTCAATGCCTCTGCGGAGAGAGCGCCCTGTCCTCCTCCGATCGGATTATGTTATGATCGGCGCTGTGGGGTCGAACGATGCTGATCGGGCAACAACAACCTTTTTTAACCATCTTCCAAAATCATCTCGGTTCTCCCGCCGCCTTCTGCCACGAGGCCTATCTGGTTTTTGGGACCTGTCGAATCGATTCGCGATCCGACCCGCCTTCCCTTCCGATCTTCCTCGGAGAGGAAGCGCCCCCCTCCCCTCACCGACTCCGCTTCTCGCGAAATGATCTGGCGGCGACGCTGGTCGAAGCGCGCCAGCAAAGAACGATCGCGCGCGAGTTCGGGATCGAGCCTTTCGCGCACGGATATGGAATCGAGGAGGTCGGAACCGGGATCGGGATGGGAAATATTCTCCGCTACGATGCTTATCTCTGCATCTACGAGCAGACCAGCCTCGAATGGCTCGCCCTCACCGAGCAGGCGACCTCCGATCCGAGCGCCGCATCCCCTTTCGAATGGGAAAAGTTGGCCTGGGCCGACCATCATCGCGCCGCGCTCCTCCTCCCCTATGGGTATATCGTCGGCGTGCTGCAGATCGATGCGCTCCGCGGACGGCTTCTGTTCACCGAGGGAGCTCTCCCCTCCCGCTCCTTCACTGTCTTCCGCAGCGGCATCTCCTTCAAACCGGCTTCCTCCAAAGCCCTTCCCAAAGTTATCCTCGATTACATGGCCGCCTCCCCCGTCGCCGCGTATGAGCTGAATCGATTTTCCGAATGGAAAGAGCATACCGAAGCGATCGGCCGGCTTCTGATTTTTTGACGCATGATTATAGAATTGAATGGGGCTTTCCCCCAAACCCCACCGCGACTTCTGCAGCACTGTTCTCCCCCTCTCCCCGCGTGGGTGGGAGAGGGTTGGGGTGAGGGGGGCAAAGTCTTGTTTCTTTTTATTTAGATTTTATTATTGGAATGGGGCTTTGCCCCAAGCCCCACCGCGGGGGCCGCGTGCCCGGCCCCCTTCGGCTTCCCCGTGCAGCGGGGGTGAACCCCCTGCGCCCCCACGGTCACAACTTGCACAACGCACGCAAGTGCGGCGTGGATTGTGCTTCAGACAATCGTGACCTTGTAAGGTCGATAATACGTCTGGATAGGAGGAACGCGGGGAGATCAGGGACATAGGACGTCCGCGACGCGCAGGCTCTCTGCTCTTTGGTTTTCATTTTAAATCTCATTGTACTGAATGTTCTGTGGGCTTCTGCGCCCGTAGCGCAAGGGACCCACTGGGGGATGGGTGGAGCGAGGACGAAGAAGCCCACTGCCAATCAAAACGTTTCATCTACCAA
>JAHFEM010000309.1 GCA_023248505.1 Nitrospirota bacterium | reverse complement strand
CTTGTTGAGCGCCCCGACTTGTAACTGAACGTCTACCTCGACGGAACGACCGCCTCCTTTGGCATAGGCGTGGCCCTTCATGATGACGTCCGTTCCGCCCTTGCTTTGGCAGGTATCCGATTCGTACTTTACGCTCGAAACCCCCGGCTCGCCGTAGAATTCGTCTCCCCATACCAAGGGGATTTGAGCATCTGAAACCGGAAGCGAATCGTTACCTTTCCCGATCTCAAACGTCCCTTTGATGGCAATCGCCACGTAATCATATCCCTCCTTATCGAGGCAGGGGATGATTCCAACTTCAAAAGGGGTCTGATTTCTAATCTCTAACATCGGATTTCAATAGAATTCGTTGTGTGAGCGAACATCGCTTGCTTAATTGATCTGAACGCTTCCCCCCTTGATCCGGTTCGGCCCCGACGATCGGGAGAGCAGATGCGTTCCTTTGATGATGATCTTTCCATCCTTCCTCAAAGTGATGCTTCCTGCGCCGCACTTCAGGACGACCTCCTCCTCGGCCTCGATCGTCACCCGCTTTCCATCGACGAGGACCTCTTTCGGCGGATCGGAGGGTTTCGGGGCGACTTCCATCGAGACGAGGCGGTCGAGCGGATCTTCCATCAGACCGATGATGATCGGCCGGTTCGGATCTCCGACCTCGAAGAGGAGAAGGACGTCGCGCCCGCGGTTCCCCGGCTTGATCAGCTCGCTTCGGCTCACCCCCGAAACCGACCGAGCGACCCGCGCGCTCCCTTCGTATTCCACCAGAATCTCTCCCGCCGGACCGGGGGGGGCAAGACGTCCAATGCGCGGGGAGAGGTATTGGTTATGCAGCACCTCCGCGCCCTCTCGGTATAATTCCTGTTTCGCCATCCTTGCGCTCCGCAAACCTAGTTTTGCGTGATCTTCGATCCCTTGATGACGACGTCGCCATCCCCTTTGATGTTGATCTTATTCCCTTTGATGGTGATATCGCCGTTCTTCTTGAGGGTGATGCTGGCGTCCCCCGCTTTCAGAACGATCTCTTTGTCGCTGGTGATATTGATCGCGTCGCCGGCCTGGATGCTCAGCTTTTTTCCGATCTTTACGCCGAGGTCCGCGCCGATGTCGACCGTCCCCTTTTTCTCCGCTTTGACCTCCGCGTTCTCTCCCACTTTCACGGAGAGATTTTTCCCCACCGAAGAGGTTAGATTTTTGCCGATCGTGACCTCGGCGTTCTCGCCGACCGTCTCGGTCTGGTTCTTCCCGACCGAAAGGGTCTGGTTTTCGCCGACCGAAACACTCTGGTTCTTTCCGACGCTGATCGTTTCATCTTTCGTAATCGTAATACTGGCGTTCTCCCCGATCGACTCGGTATGATTTTTCCCGACCGTAATCGTCTTGTTCTCGCCGATCTCTTCGCTTTGATTCTTGGCGACCTTCTTGCTCCGGTCGTTCCCGACCTCGAGGGTCTCGTCGTGACCGATCTTCTGGTTCTTGTCGTTCTCGATGCCGATCGTCCAATCTTTCTGGCCGTGGACGTAGATCTCTTCGCTCCCGGCGGCGTCTTCAAATCGGATCTCGTTCGATCCTCCTCCTCCGGTCGAGCTGTTTGTTTTAATCGTGCTCTTCGTCTTCTCCCCCGGCAGGGAATAGGGCGGCACGTTCGCGCCGTTATAAACGGCGCCGATGATAATCGGCTGATCGGGATCTCCTTCGAGGAAGGAGACGACCACCTCCTGTCCGATCCGGGGGATAAACATCGAACCCCATCCCGGCCCGGCCCAGATTTGCGCCACGCGGAGCCAGCAGGAGCTCTTCTCATCTTTCTTCCCCTGGCGGTCCCAGTGGAACTGAACTTTGACCCGCCCGTGCGCGTCGGTGTAAATCTCCTCTCCCGCCGGTCCGACCACGACGGCGGTCTGCACGCTTTGAATCGAAGGGCGCGGGGTCCTCTGCAGCGGGCGGCAAGGGATGCCCGACGGGATGCAGTCAAAATCGTTCTGATAGGCGAGTTCCTCTCCCTTTCCGCCGGTGTCGGCCCCGAGGACCTGCGGCTGGCTCCCGGTCTGGGAAAGTCGAATCAGAAGATAGTCCTGATTGAAGGAAGCCCTGGAATGGCGGCTCAACTTGAAGAGAAAGCCCGGGACGAATCGCCTGCAATCGCTCTGGCCCGACCCCACCTGCCGGGTCGACTGAAAGGCCTCCAGACGCGCTTTCGCAAGCTCTTTCCCCTCCTCCGGAGCGACATACTCGCCGGGGTAATCATAGACCTCCAGCTTTCCATCCCCTTCCGCCTTCGCGTTCTGCTCCAACGTCAGCCCCGGTTTTTTGAAGTCATAATCGCGCAGGGAAACGGCGCCGGAGCGGATTCCCTGGTTCAGCCGGAATTCCGTGATCGTCTCTTCCGCCGGAGATCCTCCGGTGGAATAGAGCAATGTCTCTTTTCCTTCGATGGCAACGTGCGCCACCGCGTCGTCCCCGATGACCATCACATCCTTCTCGGCGGTGTGATCGAAAAAGTAGAAGAGACCATATTGCTCCATCAACCGGGTGATGAAGGAAAGATCGCTCTCGCGGTACTGGACGCAGTAGTCGCGCGGCTTGTAGCTCTTCTTCAACGAAAACCGGAATTGGTCCGAGGAGATCCCTCGGTCGGAGAGGACCTTTTTAATGATATCGGGGATGCTCAGATTTTGAAAAATCCGGCAGTCGGAAAGCCGCGAGAGAGGCCAGACGGTGGGGACGACCCCGGCCCGATAGCAGGCCCACGCGGCGATGTTCCCAGTCTGCTCGAAGGAGTGGACCAGGCCGTGAACGACCCGCTTTCCCCCCGGCCCGCGCAGCGTCAGGGCCGCCGGCTTCCCCAGGACGGCGTTAAAGTCGATCCCCTGGTTTTTGGAAGCAAGATCGATGCTGAAGTGAAACAGCTCCGAGACCGCCTCTGTTCCGGAGTAACGGACCACCTTCAACAGATCGGCTGCCTGCCCGTCGATCTTGAGGGCATAGTCGGTCTCATTTTTTGCTCGGATGATGGCCATGGAAGACTCCAAAATTAAGCTGTCAGCATTCAGCTTTCAGCGGTCAGCTTTAAAAAGCCCAGATATTTTAAAACACTTTTTTTACTTTTAGCTGAAAGCTGAAAGCTGATCGCTGACAGCTTCATTCTCCCCTCAGCTTCTCAATAAGGGATGAGAGCATTCGTTTTACTTCTAGGACTTTTTGTTCAAGGTGTCTATAATCTTCATCTTTAATGAATTTCAGATCCCGTGCCAATAAGATGTGATACTCTGTCTCACTCGCGGAACCCATTGCAATCTGAAGGAACCTTGCAAATTCGGCGTCACCAAATCGGCCACATCCCTCTGCAATGTTGGCGGGGATAGAAGCACTCGACCGACGAATTTGACTCGTCAACCCATATCGCTCTTCTTTTGGAAAAGATAAGGTCGCTCGGTAAATTGAAAGCGTTAATTCATGTCCCTTTTCCCAAATCTTGAGTTCTCGGAAATCTTTCATTGGCCTGGGTTCCGGGTAAAAAGATAGCTGTCAGGGGTCAGATTTCAGCTTGAAGCTTTTAAATCTTTAGCTGACGGCTGAAAGCTGACCGCTGATCGCTTCCTTAATGACCTATTTCTCCGAACCCCAGTTTGAATCCCCCCTCTGCATCGAGGGCGATCCGGAGCTTGTCCGGCAGCGGCCCCCCCCCGATCCGCTCCAGGATCTCGGTCGAGATCTTCGGAAGCAGGGTCCCCTGAAGAATGTGATCGACGTTGCGCGCCCCGGTCTCCACCTCGGTGCAGCGCTGGACGATCTGCTCGACCACGGACGAATCGTATTCCAGGACCATCCGCTGGCTCTCCAGCAGTCGCGCCCCGACCTGACGGAGCTTCAACTCGACGATCCCCTTCATGGCGGTCGCGTCGATCGGGTAATAAGGAACAACGGTCATCCGCGCGAGGAGCGCCGGCTTGAAATGCTTGCTCAACACCGGACGGATGACGCTGCTGAGATCATCCACCGCCGGCCGGTTGCCGTCGGAGCAGGACTCCATGATGAGGTCGG
>JAHFEM010000308.1 GCA_023248505.1 Nitrospirota bacterium | reverse complement strand
AGATAGGACCCATACTTCTTGGAACAGGTATTTGAGTCGATGGACCAAACCTCGCACCAGTCGCGGTGATCCCATATTCCATCTCCGGTGCGGTCTCCCCAGGGGGCCCGGTTCAGATGCTGTTCCACCCAGGTGGCGCCGCCGTCGGTCGTCTTGAAGATCGCCTCCGGCCAGCCGACCGCCCAGCCGGTTTGGGCGTCGACAAAAAAGACATCGTAGAAATCAATCAAGGCATCCGTGGGAGACGGGGAGGGCGATCCGTTGAAAATAAGATGTTTCTGCATCGACCAGGTGGCGCCGCCGTCGGTGGTGTGCCCGATGGCTTGGTCGATTCCGACGGTCCACCCCTCGGAAGCCGAGACGAAATGAATCCCGAAGAGATCGCCATCCACGCCCGATCTCTGCCACCCGTTCCCGGAACTGATCGTGAATGACCAAGAGAAGGGCCCTTTAAAGGCGACCCCTTCGGTGCTCCGGACATCCGAGGTGACGGTGGCGGTATAGGTTCCTGCGGGAAAGGGGGCAGACGATGTGAACGTGGCGGTTTTACACGGCGTGTCGCAACCGATTTGACCCGCGACGGTCTGATTGCCTGAGCGGATCGTCCACCCCGACTGCAGCGAAGCGACATCGACCGGCCGATCGAAGGTGATCGACGGTTTCACGGTCGGCAAGACGGTCTGGCCGTCTTGGGGGGCCATGGCGGCGATCCCGGGGGCTTTCGGACGCTCCACGACGCGAACCGCAACCGGCGCGCTGGAGATTCCTTCGGCTGTCGCGGTGATCTCGGCGGCGCCGACCTGCAGGCCGGTGGAAAGCCCCGCGTTGTCGATCGATAGCACCTCCGGACGGCTCGAAGCCCAGGAGAAGGTCACGCCGCTGATCGCTTGGCCGTCCGCGGCCTTCGCTTGAGCGGCGAACTGGACCTTGTCTCCGACAAAGAGAGACGAAGAGGGCGCCAGGAGATCGATGGCGTCGATCGGCGGGTGCGCGGACGTCGGCGAAACGATCTGAATCGTGGCGCTGCTGCGGATCTCCCCGAAAGCGGCGATGACGGAGACCGCGCCCACCTGTAGCCCCTCGACCAAGCCGCTCGGCAAGACGCGCGCAACCGGCGAAGCCGGGGGGTCGATCTCCCAAGTGACATGGACCCCGCTGACCGGCTGTCCCCCCTGATCGAGCGGGATTGCCACGAACTGCTGGTCGCTGCCGACGGGGAGGGTCGCGGAATTCGGCGCAACCTCAATCTTTGAGACAATCGGTTGTGGATCGGAAGGCACCTCCGGCGTCGGAGAAGACGTTGAAGAACCGCTTCCGCAAGCGGTCAGACTCAATAAGAGGAGAAGAGGAACAAGGGTTCGAATTAACGGCGCCGGGAGAAATCGGGGTGAACGAATCAAGCGGATCAATTTGACTGGATTCACATTTTCTTTCTTACAGACAGGTTTTGCATTCCGTTGGGGAGAGACCCCGAATCGGAATCAACCTCTTACAGAAGCAAGGAAGATGCCAGCAGAAGAAGGTCGAAAAATAAGAAAATCATTGCGCTGTTTTTAATCCGCCACCCATTTTTTGCAAAGGGATTGCAAATCTCTTCACTCAGGATGGAGCCGCGCTTGATTCCGTGCTAGAATCAGCCGATGTCACCCCACGAATCCCATTGGCGAGAGATCACGATTGCCCTTCCGGCTGAGCATGAGGAGCCGGCGTCTGCCTTCCTCGTAGAGCAGGGGGCCGGCGGTGTGTGGGTCGAACCGAAGGGGCCGTGCGTTTACCTCCATGTCTTTTTCCCGTTGGAGGAAAGGGGAAGGGTGGAAGCGATCCGGAAGGGGCTACGCCGTTTGGCGCCGAGAGGCGAAATCACCCTCTCGACGGCGCTTCGCCCGGAAGAGGAATGGCAGACGGCGTGGCAGAAGCATTCGGTTCCGATTCAGCGGATCGGGAAGAGGCTGTTGATTGGCGCCCCATGGCATTTCCCCCTTCCGAACCATTCCCGGCGGGAAGCGATCCGGCTCACGCCGGGAATGGCCTTCGGCACCGGCACGCACGCCACGACGAGGGGTTGCCTGATGCTTCTGGAAAGGCTGGTCCGGCGCGAAGCGCGAGGCGCCCTTCTCGATATCGGGACCGGGAGCGGCATTCTGGCGATCGCCGGAGCGAAGCTGGGGGCCGAAGCGGTGACGGCGGTTGAGATCGATCCGATCGCCTTGGCCGTGGCCAGAGAGAATGCAAAGATCAACGGGGTCGCCTCCCAAATTAATTTCCGTAAAACGATTCCCGCGCACGCTCGCCACCGGTGGGTGGTGGCCAATGTAACGGCGCCGGCTTTGATCGACCTCTCCGAGGCGCTGACCCAATCGGTCGGGCCGGGGGGGACGCTGATTCTTTCGGGGATCCTCGCGAGGGAGCGGGCCGATGTCCTCGTGCGATATTGCACGCGATTTACCCTGTTAAGAAAAATACGGAAGGGAGAATGGATCACGCTCCTCATGGAAAAGAAAAGAAGGTAGCCAAAGGGGAGCGACTCCGTCGCCCTGCGGGTCCGCCGGAGCGGAAGGTCAGTCTGGCGCGCGCCCTCTCGAAGCTCGGCTTCACCTCGCGCAGTCAGGCCCGACCGTTGATCGAATCGGGGCGGGTCTCCGTGAATGGGAGATGCATTCAGAATCCGGAGGTCCGCGTCGATCCGGACCGGGAGGTGATCCGGGTCGATGACCGCGTGATCCGGCCCGCCGCGCCGGTTTATCTGATGATGCACAAGCCCAAAGGGGTGGTGACGACCCGTTTGGATGAGCGCGATCGGAAAACCGTCTATGATCTCCTCGGAGAGGAGGGGCAATGGCTTTTTCCGGTCGGCCGTCTTGATAAAGAAACCTCCGGACTGCTTCTACTGACCAACGACACGCAGTGGGGAAATCGCATCGCAGCGCCGGAATCGAAGATGCCCAAGGTCTACCATGTGAAGCTCAACCGTTCGATCTCGGAAGAAGATATGGCGCAGCTTCGATCCGGTGTTCTCCTGGAGGAAGGGAAAACCGCCCCCGCGGAGGCGGTCCGCTTGAGGCAGAACGAGAAGGGAGAATGGATTGTCCTGACGCTCCGGGAAGGGCGCAACCGCCAGGTGCGTCGGATGTGCGAGGCGCTCGGTTATCAGGTTGAAAACCTCGTTCGCGTTCGGATCGGCGATGTGGCGCTCGGACCGCTCTCCCCGGGAGGGATCCGCCCCCTTACGCCGGGAGAAGTTCGGCGGCTGGCGCCTCCCTCCAAGGCGTCTTCTCCTTCGAAGCGCGAATAAATTTTTGTCTATTTAGAAGCGACGAAGATCGGTTTTCCTTTGTGTCCTCCTTCACGGCGTTTTCTCAGATAAATCGTCAACCCAAACCAAAGGCCGTAAAAAAACAGAAGCATCAGGAGCGAGACCGCAGGGCAAAACGGAGGGAATCGGTTACATAACGAACCACTACAAAAAAATCCCCTGTGATTCTCAGCGCCAGGGTCGCCAGGGAAGCAAGGAGCATTCGGCCGGCAAAGCGGTGAAAACGCTCCGTGTTCTCCCCCTCCTCCATGATGCGATGATAAGCGGCCGGGGTCATCAAGAGGATCGTTGCGATCAAGATGAAGCTGAGGCTTGCGAGGTGAAGAGATTTTAATGAAGAAGGAAGCCGGTCGAATCGATCTGCGAGGAAGATGGCAAATTGAAAACCGAGAAGCGCTTGGGCGCCGGGGAGGGCGACCCTCGCCTCCGTTAAGAGATGCTCGATCTTCTCGTCGAGCGGGGTTTGATTTTTGGATGGACCTCCTCCTTTTTCGGCCTTTTCCAATGCTCCCTCCAAATGCGGTCGAGGGTCCTTCGGATTTCTCCCAAAGGCGCGTCGTCTTCGATGAAGGAATTCCAATCCGTACCAGAAAAAAAGGGGGGTTCCCGGGGCGATCAATCCTCCGACAACCGTCAGCCGGAAGGGGAGAACCTATTGGGCCGCGACATAAAAATTAATCGCAAGGCCGAGCGCAAACGGTAAGAGGGCCAGTTCGATGATGGCCGTG
>JAHFEM010000307.1 GCA_023248505.1 Nitrospirota bacterium | reverse complement strand
AAGTCGGCCCACGGTTCGAGCACCGGGATATCCTCCGGCCGGATCGAGGCCTGCGTAATCAGCCCGCTGTGGGCCTTGTAATGGAACGACCGGATCATCCCCGCCACGTCCCGGAACGGAGAGCGCTTCAGCCGCCGCTCGCTGAGGGGGCGCGCCGGCTCTCCCTCGAAGTCGATGATGTAGAAATCGTTCCCCGTATACAGGACCTGTCCGAGATGAAAATCTCCATGGATTCGGATTTTCATTGTCGAAATTTTTTTCCGGTAAATGGACTTGAACCGCTCCAGAATCTCCCGCTCCGAATTCAAAACCTCTTGGGCTTTGGTCTGGACCGGTTCGGACAGATTTTTTAATCTCTTTCTGAGAAGCTGGAAGGTCTGTCTCCCGTGGCTTTGCATCGCCTGATACATGGAGCGCTGATAGAGAAGGGTATACGGTTCCGGCGCGAAGTGCGGGTCCTGCGTGTTGGAGGAGAGGGCCAGATGGAATTCGGCCGTCCGTTTTCCCAAAAGACTGGCCATTTCAAGCTGGATGCTCCCGATCAATTCCTGGAGCAAGGGAGGAACTTCTTGGAAGGAGGTCTCCAGATAGGTAGGGGGGGGCTTGGGGATTTCCTTGACCTCTCCCCTTTTCGAGAGGACCCGTTCAAAATAGCGCTGCACCGCATCGACCGTGTATCGCCAGGCATCCCCCTCGTTTGGAACGAATCCCTGAAGCATGCCGACGACGATCGGCTCCGCGCCCGGCCTGCGGTACTCGATCGCGCCCGCGTAAGGGGGGGTGCGGGAGAGGAGGGCGCTCTCTGTCAAAAACTGTCCAATCTCCAAATCGGGATTGAACCCCTCATCGAGACGCCTGTAGAGCTTGAAGAGAAAGGTGTGTCCATATAAGAGATTGGAATTGGTCTGCTCTCCTTTAAGGACCTGGGAGGAGAGCGGGGAGGTTGAGGCCGCCGCCAAATCCTTGAACCGTCTTCCCGGAGAGGCGACCAGCTCGCCGTGCGCTCCCTTGACGCGCTGCCTTTTTGAAACCATCGAGAGGAGGCATTCTCGATGGGCCTCGTTGTAGATTCCATCATAGAGGATCCCTTCCGTTTGACCGACGAGGCGGGCGATGATCCCCTGAGGGGCCTCTTCGGCGATTCGCGCCGCCGCTTCTCCGGAGGAGAAGGCGATCGGGAGGAGATAGGTCTCCGGCATCCCTTCCGTGTACTCCACCTGTAGAAAGAGGAGCTGTCCCGCCGCGCCGTCTCGGCCGATCGGGATGCTCTCCGCGATCTGGAGCGACTCGATCTGCCGGGCCTTTCCACCGAACCATCGACACCCGATGATGTAGGCGGGGAGGATCTCCCGTTCAAGGGTCTGCCTTCCTCTCCCTTTAATCACATTCTGCCAGTCGAGTTCGATATGGATCTCAGGAACCGCCCGTTTGCCGGAGAGCTGCATCGATTCCTCCTCCTTCCGGAGCAGAAAACGGTAGTAGCCGTAAGGGCCGAGGGTCACCGGGTAATGCCCGTCGCGAATGGCTGGAAACCGATTCCTGCTGAATAACGTTTCCGGGATATAGCCGACAAACCTGGAGAGATCGAGCTCGGCAATCTGTGAATGGCGGGAGAGATTGACGACGACCAAGATGGTTTCTTCTTGATACTGCCGGAGGAAGGCGAGGACTTTCGGGTTGTCCGGGAGAAGAAACTCGATATTTCCCCTTCCGAACGCCTTGTAGTATTTGCGGGTCGCGATGAACCGCTTCATGCTCCAGAGCAGCGAGGAGTGGTTCCGCTCCTGGTTCTCGACATTGACCGATTCGTAGTGATACTCCGGATCGATGATGGCGGGGAAGTACAGCTTCTGCGGGTTTGCCTGAGAGAAGCCGGCGTTGTGGTCGCTGTTCCACTGCATCGGCGTTCGGACGCCGTTTCGATCGCCGAGATAGAAATTGTCGCCCATGCCGATCTCGTCGCCGTAGTAGATCACCGGCGTGCCGGGGAGGGAGAAGAGGAGGAGGTTCATCAGCTCGATCTTTCTTCGATCATTCTCCAGCAGGGGGGCCAGCCGCCGCCGGATGCCGACGTTGATCCGCATCTTGGGATCGTGCGCGTAGATGCGGTACATGTAATCGCGCTCCTCATCGGTCACCATTTCGAGGGTCAGCTCGTCGTGGTTTCTCAAGAAGATCGCCCATTGGCAGTTTTCGGAAATGGAAGGGGTCTGCTCCAGGATATCGATGATGGGGAAACGGTCCTCCATCCGCAGCGCCATGAACATGCGGGGCATGAGGGGAAAGTGGAAGGCCATATGGCACGCGTCCCCTTTTCCAAAATAGGCCACCGCGTCTTCCGGCCACTGGTTGGCCTCGGCGAGGAGCATCTTATCCTTAAATTTAAGATCGACGCAGGCCCGCAGCCGTTTTAAATACTCATAGGTTTCCGGGAGATTTTCGCAGTTGGTCCCTTCCCGCTCATAGAGGTACGGCACCGCGTCGAGACGCAAGCCGTCCACCCCCATCTCCAACCAATACTCCATCACCCGGCGCATTTCCTTTTGGACGTGCGGGTTGTCGAAATTAAGGTCGGGCTGGTGGGAGTAGAAGCGATGCCAATAGTAGGCCTTTGCCACCGGATCCCAAGTCCAATTGGAGGTTTCGAAATCCTTGAAGATAATTCGGGTCTCTTTGTATTTTTCTGGGGTGTCGCTCCAGACGTAGAAGTCCCGCCACACGGAGCCCGGCTTGGCGCGCCGCGCGCGTTGGAACCAGGGGTGCTGATCCGAGGTGTGGTTGAGGACCAGCTCGGTGATGACGCGAATTCCCCTTCGATGGGCCTCCTTAAGAAATTCCTTGAAGTCCCGAAGGGTCCCATAGTCGGGGTGAACATTGAAGTAATCGGCGATATCATAGCCGTCATCCTTCAACGGAGAAGGGTAGAAGGGGAGGAGCCAAGCCGCGGTGATCCCCAGCTCCTTGAGGTAGTCGAGTTTTTGCGTCAGCCCTTTGAGGTCGCCCAAGCCGTCATTCGACCCGTCAAAGAAGGCCTTAATATGGAGCTGGTAGATGATGGCATCCTTATACCAGAGCGGATCGCCTTCCAGGTCCGTGTTCTTATCGGGCATTCACAAGCCTCCTTACATGAACGGGTCGAAATCTTTTTCAGTTTGGATTTTCCTGCGGACGCGGAAGAGATGCGCGGGAAAAACGGCGGGATCGAGCCGGATGTAGTTCCACTCGCCGCGCCAGAGATAGCGCGCGTTGCTGATGAGATCGTGGACCGGATAGGTCTCATCCGGCGCAATGCCGAGCTCATGGATCGGCACCTGGACCCAACCCTCTTGAGGATGATGCGGATCAAGATTGACGGCGACCAGGATGATGTTCGTGAGGTCCTCCGTCGTTTTCGCGTAACAGATCAGCTGATCGTGGGTGGTCGGATAGAAGCGCAGGCGCTCGTTGAAATGGAGGGCCGGATTGTTTTGTCGAATCTGATTGACCCGGGCGATCAACTCTTTAATATGGCCGGGACGGTCCCAATCCCAAGCGCGGACCTGGTACTTCTCCGAATCGAGGTACTCCTCCGTCCCCCGGATGGCCCGGTTCTCGCAAAGCTCGAACCCGCTGTAGATACCATAGCTTGCCGCCAATGTCGCGGCGAGGATCAAACGGATCTGAAAGGCGGGCCGGCCGCCGGTCTGAAGGTATTCGTGAAGGATGTCGGGGGTGTTCGCGAAAAAGTTCGGGCGAAGGTACTCGCGCGCTTCGGTCTGCGTTAATTCGGTTAAATACTCGGTCAACTCCTGTTTGGTGTTCCGCCAGGTGAAATAGGTGTACGATTGGGTGAATCCTCCCTTTGCCAAGGCATACATCACCTTGGGCCGGGTAAAAGCCTCTGCGAGAAAGATCACGTCGGGGTCTTGTTCGCGGATCTCTCCGATCAGCCACTCCCAAAAGCGGAGCGGCTTGGTGTGGGGATTATCGACCCGGAAGATCTTCACCCCTTGCTCGATCCAGAATTCAACCACGCTTTTAAGCTCCCTCCAGAGCGCCTTCC
>JAHFEM010000306.1 GCA_023248505.1 Nitrospirota bacterium | reverse complement strand
GAGACCTTCCTCGTCGCCTCCTGGGCCGAACATCTGCGCCAGCATGCGCGGGTGACGGTCGCCGACCGCGAGGTGGAGGACCGGGTCCGCGCCCTCCACATCGGGGAGCTCCCTCCGATCGTCTCCCACTTTATCAACGCCTATGAATGGGAGGAAGAATGAGGGAGGGGCGATTGTGAAATCCCGCACGGATATGCTACGATGAGTTCGTTTTGAACGGTTGAGCGACAGATGATCTGGGTGGGGTTGACCGGGGGAATTGCCAGTGGGAAGAGCACCGTGTCGCGGCTTTTTCGCGAAGCGGGGGCCTTTGTCGTCGATGCGGACGAGATCGCGCACGAGGTGATCCGCAAAGGAGCGCCGGCCTATGCCCCGGTCGTCGAGGCCTTCGGCGCCGGCATCCTCGATGAAACGGGGGAGATCGACCGAAAGCGCCTCGGAGAGATCGTCTTTCAGGATGCGCGGCGGCGGGAGCGGCTCAATCAACTCATTCACCCGCACGTCTTCGCCCGGGCCGAGGCCAAGAAGCGGGCGATGACCGCCGCCCATCCCGGCGCAGTCATTCTCTTTGATGTGCCCCTCCTCATCGAAACCGGCGCCCATCTAAAAATGGATCGGGTGATCCTGGCGTATGTCGATCGCGCCACGCAGATCGACCGGGTGATGAAGCGCGACGGACTCGCGCGGGAGGAGGCCGAGCGGCGCATCGACGCCCAGGCGCCGCTCGATGAGAAGCGCCGGCTCGCAGACGAGATCATTGATACCCGGGCGCCACTTCCCGCGATCGAGGCGGCGGTCCGGGCGCTCTATCGGCGGCTGCGCGAAGAAGCTGAATCCAAGCGAATTTCTTGACTTTTTTCTCCGCCGCCGATAGAATTTGCCAACACTTCAGGAGGAAAAACCTTGGGGCGACAGATCACAAAAGCAGTGATTCCCGCGGCGGGATTGGGAACGCGGTTTCTTCCGGCAACGAAGGCTTCTCCCAAGGAGATGCTCCCCTTGGTCGACAAGCCGCTGATCCAGTATGTCGTTGAAGAAGCGGTGGCGGCCGGCATCCGTGAAATTATCATCATCACCGGACGCGGCAAACGGGCCATCGAGGATCACTTCGACATCTCGTTCGAACTCGAAGAGACCCTGCGACTGAACGGCAAGCTGGAGTTGATGGAGAGCCTGAGAAAAATCTCCGACATGGCCGATTTCTGCTACATTCGGCAACGGCAGGCCCTCGGGCTCGGACATGCAATTCTCTCCGCGAAGAACTTGGTCGGCAATGAGGACTTTGCCGTCCTGCTGGGGGACGACATCATCGACCATCCCGTCTCCGCCCTTCAGCAGATGGTCGATATCCACCAGAAAAACCCGGCCCCCTTGATCGGCATCCAACGGGTCCCCAAGTCGGAGGTCCGGCAGTACGGGATCATCGAGGCCGAGGCCGCCGTCGACGGCCTTTACAAAATCAACGATCTGGTTGAAAAACCGTCCCCCCAGGAGGCCCCCTCCAACCTCGCCGTGATTGGACGCTACATCCTCACCCCCGAAATCTTTCAGCTTCTCGAGAAAACAAAACCTGGAAAAAACAATGAGATCCAATTGACCGACGCCCTCAAAGAATTGGCCCGTTTGCGGAACATGTATGGCTACGTGATCCAGGGCAAACGCTTTGATGCGGGTGATAAGCTCGGATTTCTCAAGGCGACGGTCGAAATGGGCTTGAAAAACCCCGAGCTGGGAAAAGAGTTCCGAAAGTATCTGAAAAATCTCCCCCTTTAAACCCGATCTGCGCTGCGCCACGGCTCCTTTTGCGGAAGGAAAGCCGCTTGCAGAGTCGGAGCGACCTGTGTAGAATGATTCCAGACGATCCGGTCGCCTGTTATCATCCGAGCCATTTCAGGAAGCGTTCATTTCCACCCGTTTTCCTTGCCTTTGATCAGAGACAATCGTCCGCAAAATCCGAACGAAAATAGGAGTTTCCTGTGCCCTCGAAAAGCCAAGAGAAAGAAAAAGTCGATGTCCCCGAGAAGCTTCCCCTTCTCCCCGTCCGGGACATTGTCGTCTTCCCCCATATGGTTCTTCCCCTTTTCGTCGGCCGGGAGGTCTCCGTTAAAGCGATCGAAGAGGCGCTGGCGGGAAACAGAATGGTGGTCCTGGCCGCGCAGAAGTCGTCGGAGGTGGAGTCTCCTCAAGAGGAGGATATTCACCCGATCGGTTCGGTCGGAACCATCATGCGGATGCTCCGGCTGCCGGATGGGCGGGTCAAGATCCTCATCCAAGGGATCACCAAGGTGCGGATCACCTCCTTCCTGCAAACGACCCCCTACTATCAAGTTCAGATCGAGAAGCTGATCGATCCGGCCCCCACCGAGAATCTCCTGGAGGTCGAAGCGGCCGTCCGGACCGCCAAGGAATTGATGGGCAAGATCGTCGCCTTCGGGAAATTCATGGTCCCCGATATCCTCTCCGTCATCGAGAACCTGGAGGATCCGGGACGTTTGGCCGATATGATCGCTTCCAATCTCGGGCTCAAAGTCGAGGCGGCGCAGGAGGTACTTGAGATTCTCGATCCGCTGAAGCGTCTTCTGAAGATCAACGATCTCTTGGTCAAAGAGATCGATGTTTTAACGATGCAGCAGAAGATTCAGACCGAAGCGAAAGGAGAGATGGACAAGACCCAGCGCGAGTACTTCTTGCGAGAACAGCTCAAAGCGATTCAGAAGGAGCTGGGAGAATCGGACGAGCGGGCCGAAGAGGTCCTGGAATTCCGAGCCAAGATCGACGAGGCGAAGATGCCGGAGAAGGTGATGAAGGAGGCCGACCGGCAGTTGAAGCGGCTGGAGAAGATGCACCCCGACTCGGCCGAGGCTTCCACGGTTCGGACCTATCTGGAATGGCTCGTCGAGCTTCCCTGGAGCGTGGCGACCAAAGATCATCTCGGCCTGATTGCGGCCAAAAAGGTTTTGGACGAAGACCATTACGATCTGGAGCGGGTGAAGGATCGGATCCTGGAGTATCTTGCCGTCCGCAAGATGAAGGAGAAGATGAAGGGGCCGATCCTCTGCTTCCTCGGCCCTCCGGGGGTGGGAAAGACCTCCCTCGGAAAATCGATCGCCCGCGCGCTCGGCCGGGAATTTGTCCGGATCTCGCTCGGCGGAATTCGGGACGAAGCGGAGATCCGCGGCCATCGGCGGACCTATGTCGGGTCGTTGCCCGGCCGGATCATCCAGGGGATCAAGCAGGCCGGGACGAACAATCCGGTTTTCATGATGGACGAGATCGACAAAGTCGGCATGGACTTCCGCGGCGATCCCTCGGCCGCCTTGCTGGAAGTCTTGGACCCGGAGCAAAACCACAGCTTCTCCGACCACTATCTCGGCGTCCCGTTTGACCTCTCGAACGTCATGTTCATCATGACCGCCAATCAGATCGACCCGATCCCGCCCCCCCTGCGCGACCGGATGGAAGTGATCGACATCTCCGGATATACGACGGAGGAGAAGGTCGGCATCGCCCGAAATTACCTGATTCCCCGCCAGCTCTCGGAGCATGGGATCAAGCCGGAGCGGGTCGTCTTTACCGACGCGGCGCTCGACCTGATGATCATGCAGTACACGCGCGAGGCGGGGGTCCGCAATCTGGAGCGAGAGATCGCCAACGTCCTCCGGAAGATCGCGCGCAAACTGGCGGAGGGGGGGAAAGAGAAACGATTCCGGATCACCCCCTCCAACGTCGATCGATACCTCGGCATTCCGAAATTTCTTCCCGAAGCGGAGCAGGAAAAAGATGAAGTCGGCGTGGCGACCGGGCTCGCCTGGACGCCGACCGGCGGCGACATCCTTAAGGTCGAGGCGACCCTGATGAAGGGAAAAGGGGGGCTCACCCTCACCGGACAGCTGGGCGATGTGATGAAAGAGTCGGCCCAGGCGGCCCTCTCCTACATCCGATCCAAGGAGAAGGAGCTCGGCCTCAAAGCCGACCTCTTTTCGAAGAGCGATATTCATATCCACGTGCCGGCCGGAGCGATTCCGAAAGACGGCCCCTCCGCCGG
>JAHFEM010000305.1:2205-4047 GCA_023248505.1 Nitrospirota bacterium | reverse complement strand
TCGATGGGCGAAGGCGAGAACCCGCAGCCCCGCATCGGCCATCGACGCTTCGGTTTGAAGGAAGCGCTCTTTCCATTCGGGGGTCATCGGCTGAAGGGCGCCGCCGAGTTGAACCGATCGGCACAAGGGGAGAACGGTCTCCAGCGCTCCCTTCGTGTAGAGGACCGGCCCGTTCGGGGTCTGTTGGAGGGTCGAGAGCCGTTTTCGATCGGAATCGAAGGGGATTTCATCGAGACGGGAAAAAGCCGGTTTGTCGGGGAGCGCCTTCTCCGCCATCTGAACCAGCGCCACCTCCGTCGGATCCCCGGTGAGGGTTTTTTGGCCGCTTTTTCCCATCTCCCGAAGGGTCTGGCAAAAGAGCGCCGTCTCGAAGAAGCGCCGGTCCCCCTCCGAAAGAGAATCTTTTTTTACCTCGATCCGGTCCGCGTCTTCAAGCCGACCCGCGAGATAGATGACCTTGGCCGACATTCGGTTCTCGGTCAGCGTCCCGGTTTTGTCGGTGCAGATGACGGTGGCCGATCCGAGCGTCTCGACCGCAGGGAGGTGCCGGATCAGCGCGTTTCGTTTCGCCATCCGCTGGCTTCCCATCGCCAGCGCCAGGGTGACGGTGGGGAGGAGTCCTTCAGGAACGTTGGCGACGATGATGCCGATGGCAAAGATGAAATTGGCCCAGAACGGAAGGCCGATGAAGCGGCCGATGAAAAAGAAGAGAACGCCGATCCCGGCGGCCAGCAGGGCGATCATTCGGCTCAACGAAACAATCTCTTTTTGAAGCGGGGAGAGGGGCGCCTCGGCCGTCTGGGTCAGGCGGGCGATCTTGCCGAACTCGGTATGCATTCCGGTGGCGAAGACGAGCGCGCTCCCCCGTCCGCCGACCATCGATGTCCCCGCCAGAAGGATGTTTTTCGCATGGATCAACTCCTCTTGCTCCACGGGGTCGGGCGCCCTTCCCTTGGGAAGCGACTCGCCGGTGATCGTGGCATTGTTGACCCGGACGCCGAATCCTTCGATCAGGCGGCCGTCGGCGGGGATATCGTCCCCCTCTTCCAGGAGGATCAGATCGCCCGGAACGAGCTCGGCGGCCGGGATCTCGAAGTTCTTTCCCTCCCGAAGGACCCTCGCCTGTTTCGGAATGAGTTTCTGAAGCGCGGCGATCGCCCGCTCGGCACGGTACTCCTGCCAAAAGGAGAAGAGGCCGTTGATCAGGATGACCCCGAGGATCGCCGCCCCCAAGGCTCCCATCCCTTGTCCGGGCTCGCGCCACTCCGCGACAAAGGCGAGAAGGGCCGCCAGGAGGAGGATCAGGGCGAAGAAATGGGTAAATCCTTTCAGGAAACGGAGGACGATCGACTCCCGCCGGACGGTTTCAATTTCATTCGAGCCGAACTCGACGAGCCGGCGCGCCGCTTCCGTCTGAGAAAGGCCGAGACGCGAGCTCTGTAGACTCTGAAGGGCCGCTTCGACTGCAAGGTGGTGAATTTTCATCGGAGACCGATCTTCAAACCCGCCCCGTTTTTATTACGATGACACCCGCTGTTTCATAAAAATGAACTCATTTCACACCGGAGATGAAAGGTGAGAGGACGGAGAGCGTTTGCGATGCGAGGTTCAACGTTCCGGCTGAAGTTTTTACAGGGACCTTTTCAATTCTCCATTCGTCTCGACAAGAAGGCGGGAAGGCGGAAGATCTGTCCGTGGCTCCCCTCCGGCGACGACACGCAGTCTTTCCCCCATCTCACGCAGGCGTCTCACCACCGCCGCATTGATCGTTCCGTCCGGATAGGTCCCGTCCGGCTGAAGCGCGCCGGCCGGCTGGCCCATCAGGATTTCGATCGCCTCCTC
>JAHFEM010000305.1:0-2195 GCA_023248505.1 Nitrospirota bacterium | reverse complement strand
CTTTGAGCATCAGGTGTTTTACATTTTGCTGCGGAATGATGACCCCCTGTTCTCCCGTCAGTCCCAAGCTCTTGCAGGTCTGATAAAAGCCCTCGATCTTTTCATTCACCCCGCCGATCGGCTGAAGCTCCCCGCGCTGGTTCATGGAACCGGTCAGTGCGATCTCCTGCCGGAGCGGGATCTCCGTCAGCGCCGAGATCAAAGCGGTCAACTCGGCGGCCGACGCGCTGTCTCCTTCAACTTCGGCATAACTCTGTTCAAAGCAGAGGGTGGCCGAAAGCGAGATCGGGTTCTCCCGCCCGTAGCGGCCGCCGAGGTAACCTGAGAGGATCAACACCCCTTTGTTGTGCGTCTTCCCGCTCAGTTTCGCCTCCCGCTCGATGTTGATGATCCCGGATTGCCCCGTAAAGACCCGAGCGGTAATTTTCGAGGGCCGTCCAAAGGCAAAATCTCCTAAATCGATGACCGAGAGTCCATTGACCTGACCGACTGCGCTCCCGCCGACGTCAATCATCAGGGTTCCCTCGGAAATCAGCGCTCGGACTTTCTCCTCCAAAAGGTTGGATCGGTACGCCTTCTCCTCCACTGCTTTCAGCACATCCCCGCGGGAGACGGCGGTCTTTTTTTCCCGACGGGCCCAGTGACTTGCTTCTCGGATCAGATCGGCCATCTCGCTGAATCGCAGTGAGAGTTTTTTTTGATGTTCCACAGATCGAGCCGACTGCTCCAGCAGAGCGGCCACCCCGGCTCTGTCAAAGTGAAGGAGTCCTTCCTTTCGGCAGAGCTGTGCGATGAAGCGGCCATATTGGAGAGGGGCCTCGTCGGTCCAATCCTGCTCCAGATCGAAATCGACCTTGACCTTGAAGAGCTTTCCGAAATCTTCATCGAACGTTCGAAGAAGGTGGTAGATCAACGGGCTTCCCACCAAAATCACACGGAGACGAACCGGGATCGGATCGGGTTTGAGCACCGTGGTGGCGCTGATGCCGTAGAGGTCGCCGATATCTTCGATCTGGACCTCCTGATTTTTGACGGCCCGTTTGAGCGCCTCCCAAGAGAAGGGATTTCGCAAAAGATCGATCATATTCAACACGAGATAACCGCCGTTAGCCTGAAGGAGCGAGCCGGCTTTAATCAAAGTAAAGTGGGTGAAGAGGGTTCCGAAACGGCCTCTTTTCTCAATTCGTCCGATGAGGTTGTTGTAGGTCGGATTGACCTCTTCGACAATGGGGGCCCCTTGGGCCCCGCTGTTATCGACCGCCACGTTGACGGCGTAGCGGGTCATCAACGCCTGGGCCGGAGCGGCGTCGAGTCCGGCGAGCGGGAGGGGGCCCTCCGGCTGGGGGATAAAATCGGTGAAGTTCGCCACGATATTCTGCTGCAACGAGGCGATATATTCCGCCACGTTGGGGAGGTCGTTATATTTCTCTTGGAGACGCTCGAAGGCGTGTTCCGAGGCGTAGCGGACCACCCGGCGATTGAGCTCATCCAACTTGCGGTTCACCTCCTCGCGAACCATACGGACTTGCTGAACGAAGCGGTGGACCCGCTCATGAACCTCCTTCTCCTTTTTCTCGATTTCCGCCCGGGTCTCCGGGTCTAAGTTTTTTATCTCCTCCGGCTCCAGCGGTTTTCCTTTGAGGAGCGGGGTCATCATGACCCCAAGGGCGGAGAAGTTGATTGCAAACCCTTCCTCTTCGGCCTGCCGATTCAACTCCTCGGCCGCTTTCGTGAACCCTTCCTCGATCAGTCGGCGCTGATCTTCATACTCTTTGCTTTGAAAGGCTTTCTGAAACGCTCCTTTTAGAACGCCGATCAGTTGGTCGATCTCTTTCTGAAAGACCCGCCCCCGGCCGGCGGGGAGGTTGAGGGCCTTCGGGCGATCCGAGTCCTGAAAGTTGTTGACGAAACACCAATCGTCCGGGGTCGCCTGCGTCTTTGCCACGCGAGCGATCATCGACTTGATGATCGTGCTCTTCCCTGTTCCCGGCGTTCCCGAAAGATAGATATTGTAACCCTGGTCCTGAATGGAGAGGCCAAAATCGATCGCCCGGAGGGCCCGCTTCTGGCCGATGATGATCTCCTCGGGGGAAAGCTCCTCCGTGGTTTCGAAGGGGATTTGCAGGGGGTCGAAACGATGCATGAGGTCTTTCTCCGCCACCTTCCAGCGATCATCAGCCATGGCATTCACCCTC
>JAHFEM010000304.1 GCA_023248505.1 Nitrospirota bacterium | reverse complement strand
CGTATCGAGGGCGCGGATCTCGGCAAGAAGAGCGTCCGGCCGCTCCCCCGCCAACGATACTTCCGCTGAGATCCAGAGTAAACCTAAAATGAAGCCGACACGCAGAAACCCTCCGATCCCTCCTTTAATCCAACAATCCATACTTTCGCATTTTGTACTGAAGAGAGCTGCGATGCAGACGGAGCACCCTGGCCGCTTGCGTTTGGTTTCCTGTCGTCTCTTCAAGGGTCTTCCTGATAATCTCACGCTCGAGCATCTCCAGCCGCTCGGTCAGCCCCGCCTCGCTCGATTCCCCGTTCGATGCCGCCGGCGCTGAAATCAGTTGAAGCTCCGGAGGGAGATCTCCCGCCTTGATGATCTCCCCCTCTGCCAGAACGGCAGCCCGTTCGATCACATTCTCCAGCTCCCGGACGTTCCCCGGCCAAGCATACAGGGTCAAGAGGTCAAGCGCTTCCGGGAGGATGTCAAGATTCTTATGAAGCTCACGACTGAATTTTTGCAAGAAGTACGCCGTCAATTCCGGTATATCTCCGTGCCGCTCTCTCAGGGGGGGGAGATGAATTTCAATCACCCGGATTCGATAATAAAGGTCCTCCCTGAAGCGATGCCCCTCGATTTCCTTCTTTAAATCGCGGTTCGTCGCGGCAATCAACCGGACATCGACCCGGATGGTTTTTGTTCCCCCCACTCGCTGAATTTCCCGCTCCTGTAAAAACCGCAGCAGCTTGACCTGAAGGGGGAGGGGAAGCTCTCCGATCTCGTCGAGAAAAAGAGTTCCCCCCTCGGCTAATTCGACCCGCCCCTTCTTCTGGGCCGAGGCCCCCGTGAAGGCCCCCTTTTCATACCCGAAGAGCTCGCTCTCGAGCAGGTTCTCCGGGATTGCCCCACAGTTGACCGCAATGAACGGCCCCTCCTTCCGCGCTCCCCCCTGCTGGATCTCGCGCGCGACGAGCTCTTTTCCCGTTCCGGTCTCCCCGAGGATCAAGACGGGGGCGGTATTGGGGGCGACTTTCTCGATCATTCGGTAGACCTGCTGCATCTTCTCCGAGCGGCCGATCATCCGCCCGGCGGCGTGATGGAGTGTTTCCCGCAGGTAGCGGTTCTCGGTCAGAAGCCGCCGCTGCTCCAGCGCCTTCTCGACCTTCGCCTCGATTTCAGTGAGCGAGAACGGCTTGAGAAGATAATCGAACGCTCCCTGCCGCATCGCCTCCACGGCACTCTCGACCGACCCGAATGCCGTGACCATCAAGACAGGCGTTTGCGGCGCCCGCTTTTTGATTTCCCGAAGGACCTGAAGCCCGTCAACCTCCCCCAACTGAAGATCGGTGATCACCAGATCGGTCTCCATTTCGTCGAACCGCGCCAGCGCCTCGGCGCCGTTGGCCGCCTCGATCGCCTCATCACCCTTCTCCGAAAAAAGCCGGGCCAACGACTGCCGCATCGTCTCTTTATCTTCCGCGATCAACATCCTGATCATCATGTAACTCCTTATTGGAATTCGGAAAGCGGATTACCTTTGGGCTTTCATCTTCAGCCGCCTCGCTGGCGAAGGGAACCTCCGCCGTCGGCTCCCTCAATTGGAGCTGAATGAGGAAGGTTGTCCCCATCCCTTCCGTTGTTTCAAACGTCAGACTCCCTCCATGTCCACGAATCACCCGCTGGGAAATCGCAAGGCCCAGGCCGGTTCCTCCCTGCTTCGTCGTAAAGAAGGGGCGAAAAATCTTCTCCCGATGCGCCGACGGAATCCCCGGCCCGGTGTCGGAAATGCGAAGGATTAGAAGGGGAGGAACAACCTCCGCCTCAATACCGAGCTCTCCCTCATTCCCCATGGCTTGGAGCGCATTCTGAATGAGATTGAGGAGGACGCGCCGGAATTCGAGCGGATCGACCGCGATTTTGAAAGATTCTGAGAAGCGCTTTCGGACCGCAATCTTCTCCGGCACTCCCGAGGGCGCGGCGAGGGAGAGGGCCGCCTCGACGATCTCTATAAGGTCGACCCGCTCAAAACGGAGGAGCGGCATCCGTGCATAAATTAAAAATTCGGTAACGAACCGGTTTAGATGATGGATCTCCCTGACCAGGTTCCGGCTCAGCGCTTCCAGCTCTCCCTCCCCGGAACCGCGCTCCAGTTTCTCGCATTCTCCCGAGGTGATCCCTTTCACTTTTCGGCTAAGAAGCTCACCCAGGACCTGAATCGCCGCAAGCGGATTTCGGATCTCATGGGCCATCCCGGCGGAGAGCTCCCCGAGAAGCGCCATCTGCCGTTTCAACTCGATCTCTTCTTGAAGGCCTTTCACCTCGGTGAGGTCGGCGAAGACCGTCGTAGCGCCCACCTGCTTTCCTCCGTGATCTTTAATCGGGGAGGCCATCGCCCCGATCCAGCGCTTTCCCTTGGGAGATTCTTCGATCGAAAATTCCTCCCAAGCCGCCTCGTTCCCCGTCGTGACGGCGGTCAGGATGATCCTCTCCAGCGGAGCGCAGACGCCGAGCGCCCCCTGGACAGGCCGGCCCAGGAGCGCCGACGAAGCAAAGCCGAGCACCCTCTCCGCGGCCGGATTGCAGGAGGTGATCTCTCCGTGGAGATCGACCCCCAAGACGCCGCTCGGGATGCTCTTCAGCAGCGTTTCGCTGTACCCTTCGAGAACCTCCACCCGGGCCCGCTCTTCGGCGTACATACGGCGAAGCAGCGCATCTTTCGTTTTGATCTGAGCGATCATTCGGTTAAAATGTTTCCCGAGGTCGCCGAGTTCGTCGTTTCGCTCCAAATCAACCTGCGGGTAGCTCTCTTCATTTCCGAGCTGTTCCGTGGCGGAGGTCAGGATCTGGATCGGACGGATCATCGAGCGGGAGAGAAGAAAGCTGATCATGACAATCAATCCCCCGCTGAACAAGGAGATCCCGATGAACTGCCGACGGACCCCATCCATGATCTGCATGAAATCGACCCCTACCTCGACCCCGACCCCCGCGATGATCTCCCCCTGATCGTTCCAGACGGGGGCATAACCGGCCTTGTAAAACCGGCCGTCCCGCCCTCGGTAAAGAACGGAAGAGACCGTGCGGCCGCGCCAGACCTGTTCGAGCTCATAAGAGTCGAGTTGGAGGAAAAGATTCTCCTCGCCGATCCGCTGAGCTTGGTCGAGATCGACGATCATCCTGTTTTCTCGGTCAAAGAGATGAATATCTTTGACCCGGGCCGCTTCCCGGAGCTTTCCAAGCTCTTGCCAGACGAGACGATAGAGTGAGGTCTCTTCATCTCCCGGCCGAATCCTCATCAAGAAATGGGGATTCACGGTCCGTGCAACCAGATCGGCCACTCCGACGAGCCTCCGGGAGAGTTCCGCATCGAGCGCCTCCCTGGCAGAGGAGAAAAAGAGCCATCCGCTCAGCGAAAACACCGTCACTATCAGAAAAATATAAGGAATGATGAACTTAAAGAAGAGACGGCTTCGAAAGGTCGGCCGATAGAGCGAACCGGAGGAGGCGGATTGTCTCGATTCTGATGCCATAGGTGATAATCCGAGTGATCCGCTCTTTCGGCGGGAAATTCAGATGAGCTGATACGAAAACATCTCACTCCGCTGCCATTCACCGTTCTTGCAGTTTTTTAATTTATTCTCGATCCCGATTTTCTCGAACTTTCTGAATCTCCGCTTTCAGCGCCCGAAGAACAATCGGCTTGGTGAGAAAGACCGAAGCACCCGCTTCGATCGCTCTGCTCTCCAGCCCCGGAGCATCATAGGCGGTCATCACAATCGCGGGGATTCGAGGATAAACCGCTCGGACCTCCCTCAGCAGCTCAAGACCGTCATAATCGGGCAGACCGACATCCAAAATCAGAAAGTCGATTGAAGAGACGTGCAACACATTCCATGCTTCCGCGCCGGTCATTGCTTCTATCACTTCATACCCTTCCCGGCGCAGACTGATTCCTATGGCCTTCTGGAGAAGATGCTCATCCTCAACGATCAAAATACGGGTTCTCAACATTGCGCTCTCACCTGCACTTTAGAAATACGAAAAGGGATCCTCGGTATAGAAATCATCACCAC
>JAHFEM010000303.1 GCA_023248505.1 Nitrospirota bacterium | reverse complement strand
GAATCACTCGCTTCGGGTCGTCCGGGGGATGCATGCGGCCTTTCCGGAGATCACGTTCGATTTCACGGCAAAGGTGGAGCATCTCTTGAAACACCGCGCCTTGATTCCGGAGTTTGCGGCGCTCGGCTGCCGGTTTATCATCTCGGCGGTGGAGTCGCTGAGCGACACGGTCCTGACCCATCTCGCGAAGGATCATACGCGGGCCGATGTCCTCGACGCGTTGAAGATCGTCCGCGAGGCCGGGATTGCGCTCCGCCCCTCCCTCGTCCCTTTTACCCCCTGGACGACGCTCGACGATGCGGTTGCGCTTTTCGATTTCGTCGAAGCCGAAGGGCTGATCGATCATCTCGATCCGGTCCAATACACGATTCGTCTTTTGATTCCGCCCGGCTCGCTCTTCCTTACGGCGCCGAGCATGGCGCCGTATCTCGGTCCGCTCGTTCAGGAGCGCTTTACCTATCAGTGGAGCCATACCGATCCGAGGATGGATCTACTCCAGAAGGCGATGAGCAAGGCGGTCGAGGCGGCGACGACGGCCGAGGAGGACCCGATGATGACTTTCTATCGGTTGAAGGAGATCGCGCTTGCCGCGCGTGAGGGACGGGCGCCTCAAGAGATCAATGCGACAGTCGATCCGAACCGCTCTAAACCGCCGCGACTGACCGAGCCGTGGTTCTGCTGCGCGGAGCCGACCGAGAGTCAGTTCGATATTCTGGAGGATTCCGAGAAAATCATGTGAGTCGTTGGTTTCCTTTTCCCATACTGGGAGGGGGAACAAATTCTTTTTCTTTAATATATTCGATTGGAATGGGGCTTCGCCCCAAGCCCCACCGCGGGGCTGTCTTGCCACAGCCCCTTCGGCTTCCCCGTGCAGCGGGGCTCTGCCCCTGCACCCCACGGTCACAACTTGCACAACGCACGGAAGAGCACCGTGGATTGTGCTTCGGACAATCGTGACCTTGTAAGGTCGATAATACGTCTGGACAGAAGTAACGCGGGGAGATCAGGGACATAGGACGTCCACGACGCGCAGGCTCTTTTCTCTTTATTTGAATTTCTATCTTAATTCTTTTCTACAAATAGAACGTCTTATCGACCCTAGAAGGTCAGCCGATTAGCCTAGAAAAAGGGGCGGCCACCAGGCAGCAGTCCGTCAGTGTCCTTCTGCGGTCGCTGCAGCGTCTGATCGTGGGGTCCAGGGGGCTTGCCCCCGCTGCACGGGGAAGCCTTGGGTGTGGGGCAAGGCGCACCTGGTGTGAAGATCGAAAATCAACCAGCTTCTTCCAGCGCCGGCCCCACATACAAATAGACTGGGGCAAGGCGCACCTGGTGTGAAGATCGAAAATCAACCAGCTTCTTCCAGCGCCGGCCCCACATATAAATAGCTGCCGGGCACGCGGCCCCCGCGGTGGGGTTTGGGGCGGCGCCCCGAACGGTATCGCCTCGCAAATGAGGACCCACGAATTCCTTTCAATCCTTGACACGCCTTCGGTCAGTCCGCTACCATAGGCGCCACATTTCTATATTTGAGGAGGGTTCATGGAAAGTCTTTGGTCGGATCGGGAGGCGAGGGGGGTGGCGGGGGTCGATTTGGTCGTTTATACCTCCCGGATCATCGGGGCGAATCCCAATCTGGTGTTGTGGGGCGGGGGAAATTCGTCGATCAAAGTCGACGGGCGGGACCATACCGGCGCGCCGGTCCGGATTCTCTGGATCAAAGGGAGCGGGTCGGACATGCGGACCATTGCCGCGAAGAATTTTACGCCGCTTCGCCTCGACGATCTTCTCCCGTTGATGAAGCGGGAGGCGATGACCGATGAGGAGATGGTCGCCTATCAGATGAAGTCGGTCTTGGAGCCGGGCGCTCCCAAGCCGTCGATCGAAACCCTCCTGCATGCCTTTCTGCCATCGCCCCACATCTACCACACCCATGCCGACGCGATCTGCGCTTTGACCGATACGCCGAACAGCCGGGGCGTCGTCGAGGAAGTGTACGGCCGGGAGGTTGCGGTCGTCGATTACATCCGGCCGGGCTTTCAGTTGTCGAAGTGGGTCGGCGAGGCGTATCAGATGAATCCAAACCTCAAGGCGATTATTCTCGACAAACATGGCCTGATCACCTGGGGCGATACGGCGAAAGAGGCGTACGAGTTGACGCTCTCCATGGTGACCCAAGCCGAAAAGTATGCGGCGAAGCAGGGGCGGGGAAAGCTGGCCTTGGGGGGATTGAAGGTGCCGGCCCTTTCCCACGCCGAGCGCCATGCGGTGGCGGCGGAGGTCGCTCCCACGCTGCGCGGCGAGGTGAGCCGGAAAAGGAAAATGGTGCTTCAGTACGAAGATGCGCCGTCGGTGTTGAAGTTCGCCGGCTCGGAGGAAGCGAAGCGGCTGACGCAGATCGGCCCCTTCACGCCGGATCATTTGATGCACACCAAGCCGTGGCCCCTCTTCGTCGATACGAAGAAGCCGGGCGATCCGGAGAAACTCCGGGAGAAGATCCGAAAAGGGTGCGAGGCCTATCGGGAAAAGTACATTTCCTACTTCGAAAAATATAAGACGGCCGGGGTGACGATGCTCGATCCGAACCCGCGCGTTGTGCTGATCCCCGGGATCGGGATGTTCACCACCGGCAAAGACCGGCGGGCGACGCGGATTCCGCGCGATCTCTACCTCCACACGATGTCGGTGATCCAATCTGCGGCGGGGATCGAGGCGTACCGGTCGATCACGACCCGCGAGATCTGCGACTTCGAATACTGGCCGATGGAGAACTTCAAGCTGACGCTGCTTCCGCCGGAGAAGGAGTTTTCCCGGAGGATCGTCCTTGTCACCGGCGCCGCCGGCGGGATCGGCCGCGCCATTGCGGCGGCCTTCGTCGAAGCGGGGGCGATGGTGATTTTGTCCGACATCGATTTAAAGAAGACCCAAATGCTCGTCGATGAGATCAACGGGAAGGCAGGCGAGATAAACGCGACGGCGGTGGCGATGGATGTGACCGACGAGAAGAGCGTCCGGCGCGGGTTCGAGCAAGCGATCCTCGCCTACGGCGGGCTCGATATCTTCATCTCCAACGCCGGGATTGCAAAGACCGCTCCGGTCGATCGGCTTTCGCTGGCCGATTGGGAAGCTTCGCTCGCGGTCAATGCCACCGGGCATTTCCTCACCTCGCAGTCGGCGTTACGGATCATGAAGGCGCAGGGGATCGGCGGGTCGGTCGTCGTCGTCGCGACGAAGAATGTTCTGGCGCCGGGGAAAGATTTCGGCGCCTACTCCGCGTCGAAAGCGGCGCAGGCGCAGCTCGCCCGGATCATGGCGATCGAGAATGCGGGCGCCGGCATCCGGGTGAACATGGTCAATCCCGACGGGGTCTTCGAGAACTCCGGCCTCTGGTCGCCGGCGATCCGCGAAGAGCGGGCGCGCGCCCACGGCATCTCGGTGGAGCAGGTCGAAGATTTCTACGCCAAGCGGAATCTGCTCCAAACGAAAATCACCGCGCGCGACGTCGCTGAGTCGGTTCTTTTTCTGGCCTCCGACCGCGCCGCCAAAACCACCGGCGCGATGATTCCGGTGGACGGGGGGGTGCGAGAGGCCTTTCCGCGGTAATGGCGATGGTTCAGATTGTCCGTATTTCCAGGTTGTTATTAGTCCGGTTTCGTTGGGTCGTGTTTTGCCTGACGATCCTCCACCTTTTCCCATCCAACGCACCGGCCGCCGGCGGAGTGCAAGGTCGTCTCATCATCGATGGTTCTCCCGCAGAAGGCGTCGTCGTCTACCTCCGCGATCTGAATCGGCCTCTCCCGCGCCGGTTCCGCCGATGTCGATCACCATCCGCGCGGAGAAATTCAAATTCAAGCCGAAGTTGAGTCTGGTGACGGTCGGCGCCGCGGTCACCTTCCAGAATAACGACTTCGAAGTGCACAACGCCAAATCCGATTCTCCCGAAAATAAATTCGATCTGGGGATGATCTCTGCCGGCACCTCGAAGAAAACCGTCTTTAGAAGCCCCGGCGCGATCGAGCTGCGCTGCCGGGTTCATTCCGATATGGGGGGGATGATCTTCGT
>JAHFEM010000302.1 GCA_023248505.1 Nitrospirota bacterium | reverse complement strand
CGGAGCCACTCCCGCCGTACAATCGGCCAGATGTGAGCGTAGCGTTCCTTCCCCCGAAGGATCTCAAAGTACAGCTCAGCCACCCACTTGTGGCTTTGAAGGAAACGATAGCTTGTCTCGGGCCACCGGTGGAAGAGGCGCGCAAAGCGGCCGGCGACGCCGAACTCTTCCGTCATCTCGGCGCGAACCCGGGCCGTATAGGCCGACAGCCCCTCTCCCCCTCCCATCAGGTTGTTCGAGATCACTTCCGCGGCAATCAGGCCGGTCAAGAGGGCATAATAAAGTCCATTTCCCGAAAGGGGATCGATGAGGCCGGCGGCATCTCCGGCCCAGAGAACGTTTCCCTCATGAAACGGCGTCCCCTCGCTGGAAGGGACCCGATGGAAGACGCTCACCTGCTGGCCCGACGCCTCTTTCAGGATGCCCTGGTTCTCGATGAATTGGCCGTAGAGCTCTCCGGCGTTTTTGACCTTCCGCTCCGCGCCGGAAACGCCGGTCGCGTGATGATTCCGTTTTGGAAAGAGCCAACCGAAGCCGTCCGGCGCCGATCCGAGATCGACCTGGATTAAGCTGTGATCCGCCGGCTCCCGCTCCCGATAGGGGATCTCGCTCTCCACGCCGACCGCCCTCCCGGCCGGCCGGCCCCCTCCTCCGCGGCGGATCAGCCCGTTCAATCCCTCCGCGCAGATCAGGTAGCGGCAGCGCCACGCCTCTTGCAGACTGAGAACCGTGATCCCGCGCTCTTCGTCCTTCCACTCGACCACCTCGGTCTCATCGCGCAGGACCGCTCCCTCCGCCTCCGCATGCGAGGCCAAAAGATAATCGAAACGATCGCGCGAGACCGTGTAGGCGACCGGCTCGGTGGTCTCGATCACGAAAGGCTCTTTTCCGCAGAAGTTGAACCGAATACCGTAGATGGTCTGTTCGATCTCGCCGCCGATGTCGAAAGGGATCAACGAGGCGGCTCGAACGGTCAAGGCCCCCCCGCACAGCTTGCCCCGCGGGAGAGAGGACCGCTCGACGGCCAGGACGCGGTGCCCCCGCCGGCTGAGCTCATACGCGGCAATGGCCCCGGCCGGACCGAGGCCGACCACAATGACATCATAATCGGTCATGAAATTAACCCTTATCCTGCACCTTTAGCTTATTCTCTACATGCTTCACACCTTCGACGTCCTTCGCCAGCTGTTCGGCTTGACGCTGCTGCTCCTTTGATCGAACCACTCCATCCAGAACAACCATCCCCCTATGGCTCTTTACATCGATATTGGTCATGCGGGTCACGGGATCGGTCACGAGTTCCGTCTTTAGTTTGGCAACGATTGAATTGTCCAGAATCACTTCATTGGTCAGCATGATTCGGTTGTCGACCTTTCGCAACTCGCCGACGACGGACCGCGTCAACTCTTCGGCTCGCCGGCGCTCCTCCTCCTGATCGACCAGACCGGTGAGAATCACGGTGTTCTCCTCCACCCTCGGACGGATCTGCCAAGGCGCCGTGAGGTGATCGCTTTTCAACTTGCTATGAATCTTCGATTCGACCGTTTCACTCGAGACCGGCATGCGCTGACTTCTCAATCCGCATCCGCCCAAGACGAACGAAACAATCAAGACAACGAAAACGGTTCTCTTCATCATCGTGACCTCCAAACTCCAAAATAGCGCGTTAATGAGACGACCTTCATGAGGATTTACATTCACAGTAAAAAGCAAAAACCAGGCCGCCAGTCCCACCCCTCTCTTTTCCCTCCCTTGGAAACCGGATCTCCAGGGGAGTGATCCATTTGGAACCACTTTTCATCGGGTCTGATCCTATTTGTGAAAAACATGCACAATGTTGAATCTTTTATCCATCGGGGGTAATATAATGCGCTCGAAACTGAAGTCCCGATGGAACCTTTAAGAAAGACGGCCGATGATGTTGATCGATACGCATACGCATATTGCCGACCCGGAATTCGACGACGACAGAGAAGCGGTCATCGAACGGGCGCTTGCGGCCGATGTCCAAAAGATGATTCTGATCGGGACCGACCTCCCCTCCAGTCAAAGAGCGGTCTCCCTCGCGGAACAATATCCCTTTCTCTGGGCCGCCGTCGGACTGCACCCGCACGAAGCCAAATCGTTGGATCAAAATCTGCTCCGCGCGCTGGAGGCGTTGGCGGAACACCCCAAGGTCGTCGGACTCGGAGAGACCGGCCTGGACTACCACTACAACCACTCCGGCCCGGAGGAACAGCGCCGCGCATTCATTGAACAGATCCGGCTTGCAAAGAGAATGAGACTCCCCCTGGTCGTCCATACGCGGGAGGCCTGGGAAGAGACTTTCGAGATCTTGGAGCGGGAAGAGGTTCGGCCGCATGCCGCCGAAGTCGGCGCCGTTTTCCACTGCTTCACAGGCGACAGCGCCATCGCCGAGCAGGCCATCGCATTCGGCTTCTATCTCTCTTTCTCCGGGATCATGACTTTTCCGAAGGCCCTCCCGCTCCAGCAGGCGGCGGCGTCGGTCGATCTCTCGCGTCTCCTCATCGAAACCGACGCCCCCTATCTGGCGCCGCAAGGCTATCGCGGAAAAAGAAACGAACCGGCCTACGTCCGCGTGGTCGCCGAGAAGATCGCACAGCTTCGAAGCTGCCCGCTTGAGGAGATCGCAGAGGCCACCGCAAAAAACGCCGAACGGCTCTTTAGTCTCTCCTCAGACGAATAGGATAAAAAGAGGAAATGTCAGCAGTCAGCTTACTGCTTTAGAGCCTCAAGCTGAAAGCGGAGCGCGGACGGCTATTTTTTACCCATCCTTTTTCTTTCTTCTCAACTCCCTGTTATTTGACAGCTTTTTGATCGGGTGGTAGATTTTGCTTGCCCCGCGGCGCCAGGCCGCCACGGGCACGTCATTCCTCTTGCAAAGGGTCCCATCCGATGAGCGCCGAACGATGAGCCAGCCGAGCCGTTTCGGAAAATATCTCCTTGTGGACAAGATCGGCACCGGCGGCATGGCCGAGCTCTTCCTCGCGAAGCAGACCGGCCTCTCCGGTTTCGAAAAAGTCGTCGCCATTAAGCGGATCTTGCCGCACCTCACGCAAGGCCCCGAGTTCGTCACCATGTTTATCAACGAGGCGAAACTCGCCGCCCTGCTGACCCACCAGAATATCGTCCAGATTTACGATCTCGGCAACGTCGATCAATGCCATTACATCGCGATGGAATACATCGTGGGGAAAGACCTTCGCACCGTGATCAACCACGGAAAATCGAGAAACATGCCCCTCTCGATCGGAGACGCCCTCCTCATCGTCAGCAAGATCTGCTCGGCGCTCGACTACGCCCATCGAAGGAAGGATCTCACCGGGAATGAACTGCATCTCGTCCACCGCGACATCTCCCCGCAGAATATCCTGGTCTCCTACGAAGGAGAGGTCAAGCTCGTCGATTTTGGGATCGCGAAAGCGGCGATGGGGGGACAGGAGACGAAGACCGGCGTCTTGAAGGGGAAGCTCGCCTATATGGCTCCCGAGCAGGCGTGGGGCAAGCCGGTCGACGGCCGGACCGATCTCTTCGCCTTGGGAATTGTCCTCTATGAGGCGGTCACCGGAGAGCGGTTATTTACGGGCAACGACGAAATTTCTATCTTAGAAAAAGTAAGAAAGGCCGAGATTACCCCGCCGGCCCAACTGAATCCGGCCGTCCCTGCGGAGCTGGAAGCCATTCTCCTCAAGGCGATGGCCAAAGAGCCGGAGAGTCGATATCAGACCGCGTCGGAGATGGAGATGGCCCTGGAGGAGTTGATCACCAAAAAGGGCTATGCGTTCAGCAGTCTCTCGCTTTCTCATTACATGCAGGCGCTCTTCGCCGATGAGATATTGAAGGACACCCGCCGATTTCAATCGGCCGCCAGCCAAGCCCCTCAAGGGGCGCCGGTTGAGGACCGCAGCACGGTCGTGCGCGCTGCGGCGACGGCAGACCCCGCGGCCGCCGTACGAAAGAGCATCAGCCAGAGCAAGATCATTGTCCCGCCGCCGAAAGGCCGGCGATTTTCACGTTGGGTCTCGGCAATGCTTTTTTTAATTTCATG
>JAHFEM010000015.1 GCA_023248505.1 Nitrospirota bacterium | reverse complement strand
ATGCCTCCCGAGGTTTATAAAGAGATGCAGGTCGATACGAAAGGGGAGTTTGGCGGACTCGGCCTCCAAATCGGGACAAAGGATAATAAACTGGTCGTCATTGCCCCGATCGAGGGGACTCCGGCTGATCTGGCCGGAATTAAACCGGGAGATGTGATTCTCAAAGTCGATGATCAAATCCTGACGAAAGAGACCAGCCTGATGGATGCCGTCAATAAGATGCGGGGAGAGAAGGGGAGCAAGGTCATTCTGACGATTCAGAGAGATCAGGTTCCGACCCCCTTGGTCTACGAGCTTGTTCGCGACGTCATCAGGATTCAGAGCGTCAAATCAAAAGTTCTTGAGCCTGGGATCGGTTATATTCGACTGACCCAATTCCAAGAACAGACCGCACACGATCTGACCCGATCTATTGCGAAGCTCCGTGAAAGTAACATCCATTCACTCATCCTGGACCTCCGGAATAATCCGGGTGGGCTCTTAACCTCGGCTGTTGAGGTAACGGAACAATTTCTTGAGAGCGGAAAGCTCATCGTCTTCATTAAAGGCAGAGATGGAAAACGGGATGAGTACATCGCAAGCAATTCAGGGGCTTTAAAAGATGTTCCGCTGATTATTCTTGTCAACGAGGGAAGCGCTTCCGCATCTGAGATTGTTTCGGGGGCATTGCAGGATTGGGGCAGGGGGGTCGTCGTCGGAACCCAGACTTTCGGGAAGGGATCCGTCCAAACGATTCTCCCTCTCTCCGACGGTTCAGCGCTCCGCCTCACGACGGCCAAATACTACACGCCCAAGGGACGCTCCATTCAAAACACAGGGATTGATCCCGATATCGTCGTTAAACCGAACCTCCCCAAAGAAGCAAAAAATGCTCCGATTCTGCGGGAAAAAGACTTGGATCGACATTTAATAAATGAAATGAAACCTGATGCGGATAAAACCGATAAGGCCGAATCAAAGACCCAGAATCCATCTGAAGAAATCACGGGGATCAACGAGCCTCCTCAAGATAAAGAGGAGGATGTCCAGCTTCAAAAAGCCATCGACCTTCTAAAGAGTTGGAGGATCTTCAAAGATCTTTCTCCAAGGCTGACGGCCCAACAAAGCGCAAGATAGGTCATTAGAACGAAAATATCGATTCAAACGGAAGAAGAGAAAGGTCAATTTAAAGCTTTTTTGGTGGACTTTCTTTTGTAAATCAAAATTAGGACTTGATTTTATTCATTGGATTGTTATATATCTTATTAGCACTCGCGACGAGAGAGTGCTAAGGAAGCAACTCTCCATTTTCAAACACCTTGTAAAATCAGTCCAATTTTCAATCTTGAAGGAGGGAAACAATGGCACAGGCTACGAAATCAGCCGTCAAGTTCAAACCACTGAAGGAACGAGTTTTTGTTAGTTACACGGCCGAACTTGAAAAGACTTCCGGCGGACTTTATATTCCGGATGCTGCCAAGGAGAAACCACAACGCGGAAAAATAGAGGCGATCGGCGGCGAAGTGAAGAGTGTTAAGGTCGGGGATACCATCCTTTTCGACAAATATGCCGGAAGCAAAATCACAATCGACAACCAGGAATATCTGATCTTAAAAGATGAGGACATCCTCGGTATTCTCGAATAACGAAACGATAAGAATCTTAACTGTTCAGAAGGAGGAGATAGATGGCAAAGCAGATGATGTTCAGTGATGAAGCCCGTGCGGCCATCCTACGGGGTGTCAACCAGCTCAGCAACGCGGTGAAAGCGACATTGGGTCCCAAGGGACGAAATGCGGTGATTGAGAAGAAATTTGGTGCTCCCACGATTACAAAGGATGGCGTTACGGTTGCTAAAGAAATTGAGTTGAAGGATCCTTATGAGAATATGGGTGCTCAACTTGTAAAGGAAGTGGCCAGCAAAACCTCTGACGTGGCGGGTGACGGAACAACAACCGCCACCGTTCTTGCCCAAGCGATTTTCAGAGAAGGGGTCAAAAACCTCTCGGCCGGCGCAAACGCGATGGAACTGAAGCGGGGTATCGATAAGGCAGTCGAGTCTGTGACTGAAGAACTCAAGAAAATCTCCAAGCCCTGCCAAACGAAAAAAGAAATCGCACAAATTGGAACGATCTCAGCGAATAATGACAAGACGATCGGAGATCTGATTGCCGAGGCGATGGAAAAAGTCGGAAAAGATGGGGTGATTACCGTCGAAGAAGCCAAAAGCATGTCGACTTCTCTCGATGTGGTCGAAGGGATGCAGTTCGATCGGGGTTATATCTCTCCTTATTTCGTCACCGATTCTGAAAGAATGGAAGTTTCGTTGGAAGACGCTTTTATTCTCATCAACGAGAAGAAGGTCTCCACAATGAAGGACCTTCTCCCAGTTCTGGAGCAGGTTGCAAAGATGGGGCGTCCACTCCTCATCATCGCAGAGGATATTGAAGGCGAAGCCCTCGCGACATTGGTGGTGAACAAACTGCGCGGCACCCTTCAGGTTGCTGCAGTCAAAGCACCGGGCTTTGGTGATCGACGGAAAGCAATGCTCGAGGACATCGCCATTCTGACCGGAGGCCAGGTCATCTCAGAAGATCTTGGGTTAAAACTTGAGAATGTGAAGGTCTCTGATCTTGGACGGGCCAAGCGGATCACGATCGATAAGGACAATACCACGATCGTCGAAGGTGCGGGCGACCCTCATAAGATCCAGGGCCGCGTAAAACAGATCAAGGCCCAGGTTGAGGAGACCACCTCCGATTACGATCGCGAAAAGCTCCAAGAGCGGCTGGCCAAGATCGTCGGCGGCGTCGCCGTCATCAATGTCGGCGCAGCCACAGAAACGGAAATGAAAGAGAAAAAGGCCCGTGTGGAAGATGCGCTCCATGCCACCAAAGCAGCGGTGGAAGAGGGAATCGTCCCGGGGGGCGGCGTGGCGCTGCTTCGCTGCATTCCCGCGCTCGATAAACTTAAAATCGACGGAGACCAGAAGATCGGCGTCGATATCGTTCGCCGAGCCCTTGAGGAACCGATCCGCCAGATCTCCGAGAATGCGGGCGTTGAAGGTTCTATCGTGGTGGAGCGGGTGAAACGAGAGAGCGGCGCCAACGGATTCGATGCAGGATCTGAAAGCTACGTGGATATGGTCCAGGCCGGGATTATTGATCCGACCAAAGTCACCCGCACCGCACTCCAGAACGCAGCCAGCGTTGCCGGACTCATGCTGACCACGGAAGTGATGGTTGCTGATATCCCTGAAGAGAAACAAAAGGGACCTGCGATGCCTCCCGGCGGCGGAATGGGCGACATGTACTAAGAATAAATACGTCATATCTCAAGATGTTCTAATATCATGAAAGCCCCCCATCGTCCTCGTCGACATGGGGGGCTTTCATTTCTTATTATTTGACTTGGGTAGGCAAGTTGGATAAAATAAAATCAACTTTTTGAGAGGAGTTGAAATGGCAAATTCAGTCAAAGTGACCAGCCAGACATGGGAACAAGAAGTCCTCAAATCTCCCGGCACTGTCATGGTCGATTTTTGGGCAGCCTGGTGTGGTCCGTGTCAAATGATCGCTCCAACCATTGATGAGCTTGCCGTTGAATATGACGGGAAGTTGAAAGTAGGCAAGCTCAACACCGATGAAAACCCGGACATTGCCGGAAAGTATCAGATTATGGGAATTCCAACCTTGCTTTTCTTTAAAGATGGCAAGCTGGTTGATAAGATTGTGGGAGCGGCCTCCAAGAAACAATTCAAACAAAAAATTGATTCCATTCTATCTTCCTCATAAATCACTCCAAGCATATGCTTAGAGAGCTTCGCATTCAAAACTACGCAATCATTTCAGAAGTCTCTCTTGAATTCTCTGAAGGCTTGAACATCATTACCGGAGAAACAGGCGCCGGAAAATCAATTCTCATCGATGCGCTCTCCGTTATCTTGGGGGGGCGGTCTTCCCCAGAAGTCATTCGAGAGGAAGCGACCGAAGCCGTTCTGGAGGCACGCTTTGACCGAATCGACTCTCCGCTTCTCAACGAGTTTCCCTCTGATGAATGGCTGATTCTCAAACGAATTCTTTCGAAAGCGGGTAAGAACAGAGCCTACCTGAACGATTCTTTCGTCAATGTATCCACACTCAAAGAGGTCGGTCAAAACCTAACTGAAATTCACGGTCAACATGAGCACTATAATCTGATCAATTTAGATTGGCAACTCAACCTCCTCGACGCCTTCGGTCATCTCTCAGAACAGAGGGACCACTACGAAAGCGGCTATCGGGCCTGGCATCAGCTCTTACAGGAACGGACAGCACTTCAGAAACTTGAATCAGAGGGAAAACAGAAGCAATCATTTCTCGAATACCAGCTTTCTGAAATTAAAAATGCGAACCTCCAATCTGGGGAGGAAGAAACCCTGGAAAGGGAGGGAAAGACGCTACAAAACTGGGAGGCGTTTCGGTCAGCGGTAGAAGGCGCTTATTCTTTTCTTTCTGACGAAGGAACGATTCTAGGCCAATTAGAATCCGTGGGAAGCGCGATCGAAAAAGTAAATGAGATCGCGAATGATGCTTCGCAGGAGGTCCAGCTATGGGAAACATCAAAAATTCAATTGAAGGAGCTTTCGGTACTTTTAAGAAATCGACTCAACACCCTGGAATACGATCCCAATCGACTCCACGAGGTAACTGAGCGGCTTTATCTTATGCAGAAATTAAAAAAGAAATACGGCCGATCTGTTGACGAACTCCTCCAGTTTCAAGCGGCATTAGAAGCGGATCTTTCAAAACTATCCAATAGTGAAACACAGCTTCTAGCAATTGGGAAGAAGATTGAGGAAGCGGAAAAAGGTCTCACGGTTGAAGCAGGATCTCTCTCGCAGGCACGATTAAAAACAATAAAAAAATTAGAGACAAAAATTCAAGAAGAGCTTCTTCTATTGGGAATGGATAAAACCCGCTTTCAAATAGCTTGTAATCGAAAACCCCTTTCAGAAGATGGGATCGATCAGATCGAGTTCCTAATCGCTCTCTCAGGAGAACCGCCGCAAGGTCTCGGGAAAATTGCTTCCGGGGGTGAACTCTCTAGAATTATGTTGGCATTGAAGGTCGCTCTCGCTGAAGTCGACCCCGTCGGGACGTTAATCTTTGATGAAATCGATGCGGGAATAGGGGGCGGGGTGGCAGAGAAAGTGGGGATCAGGCTTTCAAAATTGGCCAAGACCCATCAGGTTTTTTGTATCACCCACTTGCCACAGATTGCCCAGTATGCAGATGATCACTATTTTGTGGAGAAACTTGATTCGGGTAGCAGAGTAATCACTTCAGTGAAGAGGCTCTCCAAAGAGGGGAGAGTGCATGAATTGGCGCGGATGCTGGGGGGAATCACGATAACACCCATTACTTTGAGACATGCGGAGGAGATGATTGAACGAAAATTATCGCGGCAGGAAATTATACCATCACAGCAAATAAAGCAATTGAAAAAAGAACGTAATAAAGAAAAAAATTTGAAGGAGTGACCAAATAACGTTCAATCCAAAGATAGGATAACAACAGAATACCTAAAATGACGAATATCACGTTTCCCATTTATTTTCATTTGCTCCTTTCGATTTACTTGGAAACGGTCGTATCCGTTTCCTTTGAGCGTTCCTTTTGTTCCTTAAAATAGGCCTTAATATCTTCCAAGCTCGTATTCAAGCCGACGGTATCACCAATCTCGGCAAGAAAACCCTTCAACTCTTCCATCTTCTTTTTCTTAGCAAGTGCCTTGTTAATAATGTTGATGATTTCTGAAATATTAAAGGGCTTAATCAAATAATCACACGCTCCATGCCTGATTCCATCTATCGCGCTCTTGAGGCTTCCATAGCCGGTAATAATCAATACTTCGATATCAGGATTTTTTTGTTTGATTTGCTTTAATACTTCGCCGCCATGAGGGCCGGGCATCTTCAGATCAAGCGTTACAAGATCAATCTCTTTCTGCTGAATAATCTCGAGGGCTTTAATGCCATCTTCTGCTGTTTCTACGTTGTAGGATGGTTTAAGAATCATTTTCAGAGATTCACGTGGTCCGATTTCATCATCGACAATTAAAATTGTTCTCTTAGGTACCATGCGACTCCTCCCTCGTTTGATAGTGCTGAATACAGCTGCAAAATAAATACCGGAGTATTTCATGCCGATAGGAGACAGAAACATTTAATTTATTTAAAAAAAACCTCTGATGAATGCCGATGAACTTTTAATTTTTTCAGTCAATACGTACATTCTTGAACCAACGTACATATATGTCCGTTAAAAAGAGTAGGGCGATTTGATCTCTTATAGAACTTATGAGGCTTATCTGAGACTAAATCGATAACGCATTAATCGAATCTCATCCAATTTTCCTTTAAAATAATGCTCTGTGCCTGTTTTGAGTTCCGGCATAAAAACCCCCGATAGAGTGGCGCTCCAAAATTTTATCTCAACCCTCCTATGATCAACTGAAGCCAATGATTCAGAAGAACTATTCATACGAATGGGGATTTAATTTCTTGACAAAAAAAATGTTGGAACGTAAAATCACGCCCGTGAATAGAAAAGTCGTAAAAGTAAATTTTCTGATTATCCTCGCTCTCTTTCTCTCTTCCTTAACTTTTCCAAATACGGTTTCCGCCGAACGCCCCTTTCTTCTTTCCGAGAAAGCCATTCCTGTAGAGAAAGGGAATTACCGCTTGGAGACAGGTCTTCTCTTCAATCGGTTTTCTTCGGATACACGCGATGCAAATCTGGCAATAGATATTCGATATGGACTGATTCAAAATCTGGAGCTTGATATACAGGTTCCTTATCTATTTCGCGAAGAGGACGGTGAACACGAAAACCAAATCGGGGATGTCTTACTGCGCGCAAAGGTTCGTTTCATTAAGGGCCGAGAGGCAAACCCTCTTTCCATTTCAGGCCAACTCATTTTAAAATTACCGACTGCAGCGCGTGATCGATTTTTCGGTACAAGCGGAGAGCCCGACCTTGGTTTTGTCGCTATTGCAAGCAAAGAATTCACGCCCGTTACGGCGCACATCAACTTTGCCTATATTTTTATTGGGAATCCATCATTCGGGGATGAGCCGGATCAGATTCGCTATGCCCTTGGGCTGGAACTCCAAACGATAGAGGAGCCATTGGTCCTCGTAGGGGAGATCTCTGGGAGCACGGAGATTGGAAATTCCGCCTCAAAGGGGACACTGATCCTTTTGGGTGGAATCAACTATAAAGTAGATCAAAACATGAGCGTTGATAGCTCAGTCGGATTTGGGCTTACTCACGATAGTCCAGATTACCTGGTGAATCTTGGATTCACTTACCTATTCCAATAGACTTACTTTGGATTTAGGAACCACCCGCCCATTTTTCATTGACCAGCAGATTTTCTTCGAAGCCCCTGCCCAAGAAGCGAATTTTCTGCCTCAACCAGAAGGTTGCTCTCTCTCCTGGGTAGCGCAGAATAATCGCTAAATCCGAAGGTTGCCTGCAATCGGAACTTTTTATCTTGAACATCCCACTCAGGACTTTCAATCATCTCCTTCACTTCTTTAGAGAGTAAATGGGCCTGCTCCATTGTTCGGTTTGGCATCAGCCATAGAAAAATGGAATCCTTCTTATAACTAATCACTTCAGACGGCTGTTTGACCGAAGCGAATTTCAGTGAGAGTTTAAATAGAATCTCATTTTTTTGCTGAGAAAGCTTTACGAAAGCGGGAAAGAGGACTTGAATGGCTATACATGTCATCGGAAATCGGTGTTGACTTAATTTCGATAATTCCTCACAAAGTCTAACCTCTAAATAGAGCGAGGAAGAAAGACCTTGGTGTCCATTTTCTTGAGGTCTCCCATTCCGATCCACCGATGGCATCGCCTGGATCACCTCAGGAGACGAAGAAATACTTTCCTTCATTTTATGAATTTTCTCGGCAGCTTTGCTGACAAAAAAACCCTCTTCAATCAGTTTCTTGACTTTGTTTAATGTCTCGATATCTTCATCCGTATATCGATTGAATACCTTGGCGCCATGCATCTGTTTAGTCGGTTTGATGACTCCGATCATTCCCCAATAGCCGAGCTGCCGTTGTGAAATACCGACCGACTGGCAAACTGCCTTTGGGCCATATGTCTTTTGCATTGTTCTCTCCCTTATAAAAATTCAAGTACCATTGGAAGAAATTCCCTTAATCCTAAGAAATTGCAAGGGAAATGCCATCGGCAATCAATCCTGGGTTATGTCGTCAGGTTTGTTTTCCCGATGAAATCCAAATGGTTACGCTGGAGATACCACAGCGTCAGAAGCCAGAGGGGGAGAAATAGGACCGAAGGAAGGTTTACTGGAAGTAGATTACTTAGCTAGGAGACACAATTTGTCACTGGACTTTAGGAACAGACCTTAATCCTGCTTTGACGACCTTGCCTGCCTTAATGCAATTGGTGCAAGCAAGGATCCGTTTGGCCGTTTTTCCAATCAGGGCACGAATGGTCTGAAGGTTTGGTTTGAACTGCCGTTTGCTCTTATTGTTTGCATGGCTCACCGTGTTTCCAATCTGATGCCCCTTGCCACAAACCTCACATACTCTTGCCATGATATCGAAATCCTTTCGTTTGATAATCCTAAACATCGTTGATAAAAAAGTGACCCTATGCTATCATGAACACTTCGAATTAGCAAGAGAAAAATGGTCAGCACGCACTGATAATCAACTTACGAGCGCGATGAGTGAGAAGGTCCAACATATCTTCGATGCCACCCCATTTCCATGGGATCAGCCTATTCAGTATCTAAAAGGAATCGGCCCGAAGAGGGCCGTTCTTTTTAGTAAGCTCGGTATTGAGACGCTTGAAGACCTCCTCTTCTTTGCTCCTTTCAGATACGAAGATAGAACGGCTCTAAAAAAGATCGCACACCTTCAGCCTGGGGAAGAGCAGACGATCTTAGCCGAAATTAAAGCCGTCGCCTTGATTGAGACACCCCGACGTAGAATGAAGATCATCGACATCGCCGTTATGGATGAGACCGGTCTTCTCCACGCGAAATGGTTCAACCAGCCCTACCTAAAGGATCTCTTCAAACGAGGGGAAAAGGTGATGCTCTCAGGGAAAGTGAAGAGCAATCATTATGGCGGATATCACCTGGAAATGGAGAGCCCCCAATACGAAAAGGTAGACGAGGAAGACATCCAAGTTCACATGGGTCGGATTGTTCCGGTCTATCATGAGACAAAAGGATTAACGAGCCGGCAAATCCGATCTTTGATGAAGCATGTGTTGATCCAATACGCCTCGAAAGCGTCCGATGTCCTTCCGCCTGCATTGATCCAGAGGTACAGCCTCATCTCTCTTTCCCGGGCGATCTCGGAACTTCATTTTCCTGCGCCGGAATCACCACTGACCCAATTGAATGCCGGTCTGAGCCTGGCGCATAGACGCCTCTCGTTTGACGAGCTGTTCCTTCTCCAAAGCGGTTTAGCCCTTCGCAAAAAAAAGGTTTCGACGAAACAGATGGGGATTGCCTTTAATACTTCTGGTTCGTTGCCGGATCGACTTCGTGATCTTCTCCCGTTTCAGTTAACCCAGGCGCAGGAGAAAGTACTTGCGGAAATCAAACAGGATATGGCCTCGGATCGCCCCATGAATCGGCTGGTCCAAGGAGATGTCGGATCGGGTAAAACATTGGTGGCCCTGATATCGATCCTCATCGCCATTGAGAATGGATACCAAGCGGCCCTGATGGCCCCCACCGAGATCCTTGCCGAACAGCACTTTCTCTCGATCAGAGACTATCTCGAGACACTGGGGAAAAAAGTGACTTTCCTTACCAGTGAGATGAGGAAGAAGGCCAAAGAGGAGGTCGTCCAGGGAATCGGGACAGGACAGTACGATCTGATCATCGGCACCCATGCCCTGATTCAGGAGGGGGTCCAATTTAAAAGGTTGGGGCTGGTGGTTGTCGACGAACAGCACAAGTTCGGGGTCCTGCAACGTGCAAAACTGACGGGGAAGGGCTACCGGCCCGACGTCCTCATCATGACCGCCACGCCGATTCCACGGACACTGGCGCTCACACTTTATGGAGATTTAAATATTTCGATCATTGATGCGCTGCCGCCCGGCCGATCTCCGATTAAAACCTTTCTCTTTTATGGGAAGCAGCGAGAACGGGCTTATTCCTTTATTGAAAAGGAATTCGTCAAGGGACGACAGGTTTATGTCGTCTGTCCTCTCATTGAAGAGTCTGAGAAGAGCGATCTCAAAGCGGCGCTTGAATTGTCGGCCACGCTCCAGAAAGAGGTATTCCCACATCGGCGAATCGGGCTTCTCCATGGAAGATTGAAGCGAGAAGAGAAGGAAGCGATTATGCGGGAGTTTAAAGAAGGCCGGATCGATCTCCTGGTCGCCACGACCGTAATTGAGGTGGGGATCGATGTCCCGAATGCAACGATCATGCTCATCGAGCAAGCGGAGCGATTCGGCCTCGCCCAGCTTCATCAACTCCGCGGGAGGGTCGGCAGGGGAAGCGAGCAGTCCTTCTGTCTGTTGGCGGCGGAGTATCCGCTGAGCGAGGAAGCGAAGCGCCGTCTCGATGCCATGGTGAAGAGCAACGATGGTTTTAAAATCGCTGAAATCGATTTGGAAATTCGGGGTCCCGGCGAATTTTTCGGCACGCGGCAATCGGGCATTCCTGAGTTGAAGATCGCAAACTTAATGCGGGACACCTCCCTTTTGGAAGCGGCCCGGAAGGAAGCATTTGCCTGGATTGATCGCGACCCCAATCTAACGGAGCCCGAGAGCCGCCCGATTCGCTTTCTGCTGGAGAGAAAGTGGAAGGGGAAAATCGAGTGGCTGACAACGGGATAGTATAGAGGGTAGGATGTCTCTTTCGTGGGAAATCTTTTTGAATACGTGGTGGAGATCGGAACAGGGCCTCTTCCCAAGGCGTTGGAAAGAGGATATGATTCGAGGTTGGCAAACGGTGCAATCCCGCTCCGCTTCCGCAGTTGATCGTTCTTTTTCCGAAGTGGAATTGATCCGGCTACGCTATCGTCTGGAGAGGGTCAACAGGAGGCTTTTTGAAGCGCACCAAAGTTTAGGGAAGAGGATCGTCGACCGCTGGTCTGGAAAAGGGGGGTTGACCGAGGAAGAGAGGACCAGAGAGTTTCGGCGCATCGGATTCTTACTGGAAGAACAGAAAACTCTCCTGGCCGAGATTCGCGAGATAGATCAGGCGCCCCACCCCGACGAGACGACATCGCCCTGATTGAGGAGAAAAGATCATGGCCGTTTTAGCAGGAATCGATATTGGCACCAACACCTTTCGTCTTCTCGTTGCGCAGATGGACGATGCGCAATCGCTGAGGGAAATCGGATCAGCAAAGGAAATCACCCGCCTCGGAGAAGGCTTTTCCATCCAAAAGGCGATCCTTCCGTCTGCGGTCGAGCGGTCGATCGTCGCCTTGAAGCGCTTTAAGGAAATTCTCCAGGAATACCGTGTGGACGATCTGATTGTGGTCGGCACCAGCGCCGTCCGGGAAGCACAAAATCGGGATGTATTTTTAAAAGAAGTGAAACAGCAGACGGGATTTGAGGTACAGGTCATCTCCGGCGAAGAAGAGGCCCTTTGCACTTTCCTGGGGGTTAACCTGGTCATTCAGAATCAAACCGAACCGATGCTCGTCATCGATATCGGGGGCGGGAGCACAGAGTTCATCGGCGCAGAGGGGGATTCGCCGAACTTTCTCCTCAGCACCGAGCTCGGGGTGGTTCATCTGACCGAGAAGCACTTGAAATCGGATCCTCCGACCCAGGAGGAATTAAAGAGCTTACGACTGGCGATCGATAAGGTGGTCAAACCGATCGGCTATCATTTTCCTCCCAAAGGGCTCCTCGTCGGAACGGCAGGGAGCATCACGACGCTCGC
>JAHFEM010000301.1 GCA_023248505.1 Nitrospirota bacterium | reverse complement strand
GGAAGACCGCGAGGTAACGACGCTCCTGGAGCGAAGCTTCAAAAAGCGCGGGATCGAGATCTTCACCGGCACCCGCGTCGGGCCGATTAAAGATCAGAACGGCGGTTTTGCCATCGAGCTGCAAACGGCCGACGGGGAAAAGACGATATCGACTGAAGCGATTCTGGTCGCCGTCGGCCGGGCGCCGAACATCGAGGGGATCGGTCTGGAGACGATCGGGGTGGCGATCGATGAGAAGCGGCGGCTGATCAAGGTCGATGAGCGAATGCGGACGAATGTGCCGAATGTCTTCGGCCTGGGGGACGTGACGACCCGGCCGGCGCTGGCGCACGGCGCGATGGCGCAGGGGGTCTCGGTGATGGAATCGATCGCCGGGATCGAGCGGCCGCCGGTCGATCTGCTCAACATCCCGAGCGCCGTTTATTGCCATCCGGAGGTCGCCTCCGTCGGCCTGACCGAGGAGAAGGCGCGCGAAGCGGGCCATGAGATCAAGGTCGCGAAGTATCCCCTCGCCGCCAACGGCCGGGCGATCGCGCTCGGCGAGACCGAAGGGTTCGTCAAAATCGTCGCCGACGCGCAGTACGGGGAGATCCTGGGGGCTCACATCATCGGCCCGGAGGCGACCGAGCTGATCGGCGAGTTCGTCCTGGCCAAGACGGTCGAAGCGACCGCGCTGGAGCTGAAACAGGCGGTCCACCCGCACCCGACCCTCTCCGAAGCGGTGATGGAGGCGGGCGGCGCGATTTTTGGTGAAGCAATTCATTATTAGCGATCAGCCCTCAGCTAAAGTCTCAAGGAACTTATAGAACCAAGCTGAGAGCTGACGGCTGATCGTTGACAGCTTTTTTATCCCGGAGTTTCCATGCCTGAACGACATTTCTTAACCCCTCCGCAGAAGCGGACCGAGCGGCTTCCTCCCTGGTTTAAGGTTTCGCCCAAGACCGGGGCGAACTATCTGAAGATTCGTCAACTGGTCAAAGATCTGAATCTTCACACCGTCTGCGAAGAGGCGCAATGCCCCAACATCTGGGAGTGCTGGAATATCGGGACGGCCACCTTCATGATCTTGGGAGAGATCTGCACCCGAAGCTGCGGTTTCTGCAACGTCACCTTCGGCCGTCCGACCGAGCTCGACTTAGCCGAGCCGGATCATCTTGCCGAGGCGGTCGTCGCCCTGAGCCTCGGTCATGTCGTCGTCACCTCGGTCAACCGGGATGAGCTGGAGAACGGCGGGGCCGAGATCTTCGCCGCATCGATTCGAAAAATTCGCGAGCGTTCCCCGCATTGCACCGTCGAAGTTCTCATCCCTGATTTTCAGGGAAAGAAATCGGCGCTTGAACTCGTCCTTTCAGCGCAACCCAACATCCTGGCGCACAATACCGAGACGGTTCCGCGCCTGCATCCCCATGTACGGCCTCAGGCGAAATACGACCGCTCCCTGCAGGTGCTCGCCTGGTCGAAAGAGGCGGGGCTTTTGACGAAAACGGGATTGATGTTGGGGCTGGGGGAGACGATCGACGAGGTTCGGGCCGTGATGGCCGATCTGGTGAAGATCGGCTGCGACATCTTAACGCTCGGTCAATATCTTCAACCGACCTCCAGACATCTGCCGGTGGCCCGCTTCGTCCACCCGGACGAATTTGCCCAATTGAAGAAGGACGGGGAGCGAATGGGACTGGCCCATGTGGAGGCCGGCCCGCTCGTCCGAAGCTCCTACCACGCCGAAAAGCAGGCGCGGGAGCTGCCGATGATTGAAGAACCCCCCAGCAAGCCGGGGAGATTCTCCGACCCGAAAAGATAAAAGAATCTATTTGTATCCGCACGCCTTGACTCCCCAGCAAGCCGGGGAGAATGCGGCGCGCTATGCGTGTTCAATGAGGAAACATGGATTTGATTTAGAGCCTCTTCAGAGAGAGGGTCCGTCACCTTAAAGAATCAACCTTCCTTCTTTCGATGCGATGATATCCGACACCCGAAGCCTTCTTCGGATCTCTTCAACGGCCGAGGTGAAATCGGTAAAGACCGCTTTGTTGATCCAGAGATCGGTCGGGTGTTTGGGCTCCGGGTTTGCCTCCGCGACGATATAGCCCCCTTCCACTTTTTCCAATAAGATCTTTTCGTTCATTTTTTACCTCCTGGCGATCAGTTTACAACATCCGTTCGGCTCTCGTCAAAGCCAAGGCTCCCTTTTTTCTTGATCATCCCCGCCAAGAAGAATACAATCGAATCCATTTTTACAATCTTTTACAATCATGATTTTTAGAAGGGAGAAAGGGATGGAGAGCAAGAAGGTCCGTAAGGAGAAAGATTCACTCGGAGAGCTGGAGGTGCCGGAGTCGGCCTATTACGGGGTCCAGACGGCCCGCGCTGTTGCGAATTTCCCGATCAGCGGACTGCGTCCCCATCCCACCTTCATCCGTGCGAGCGCGATGGTGAAGTGGGCGGCGGCCCAGGCGAACATGGCGATCGGAAAACTCGACCCGAAGGTCGGCAAGATCATCCAAAAATCGGCCGAAGAGGTGATCGCGGGGAAGTGGAACGATCAGTTCGTCGTCGATGTCTTTCAGGCGGGCGCCGGGACGTCGCACAACATGAATACCAATGAGGTGATCGCCAATCGCGCCATCGAGATGCTCGGCGGAAGGCGCGGCGAGTACAAGCTGGTTCACCCGAATGATCATGTCAACATGTCGCAGTCGACCAATGATGTCTTCCCGACGGCGATGCGGGTGGCGGCCCTTCTGATGCTCCGGGGTTTGGACCCTGTCCTTGCGCGCTTTGAAAAAAGGCTTTCCGAGAAGGCGAAGGAGTTTGATGATGTGATCAAGTCGGGCCGGACGCACCTTCAAGATGCCGTGCCGGTTCGACTGGGCCAGGAATTCTCGGGCTACGCCCGCGCCATCGCCCGTTCGCGAAAGCGGATTGCGGCCGCTTCAGAGGGGCTGAAAGAGCTCGGCATCGGCGGATCGGCGGCGGGAACCGGGATCAACACCCATCCCGACTACAAGAAGAAGATGGTCGCCGCGATCAAGAAGATCTCCGCGCTCGATGTTGTTCCTTCCAACAACCTCTTCGAGCGGATGCAGAGCATGGCCGACTTCGTCGAGATCTCAGGCAGTCTGCGCGAGCTGGCGGTCGAAGTGATCCGGATCGCCAACGATCTTCGTCTCCTCTCTTCGGGGCCGCGGACGGGATTGGCCGAAATTGTCCTCCCGCCGGTCCAGCCGGGCTCCTCCATCATGCCGGGGAAGGTCAATCCGGTGATGGCCGAGGTGACGAACATGGTTTGCTTCCATGTGATTGGAAACGACCTGACGATCACCCTGGCGGCGCAGGCCGGCCAGTTGGAGCTCAACGTCATGATGCCGGTGATTAATTTCAATCTCCTGCAGTCGATCGAGATCCTCACCCGCGATATCGACGTCTTTACCGAGCGCTGCATCAAGGGGATCATTGTCGATCGCGAGCGATGCAGAGCCTATGCGGAGACAAGCGTCGGGTTGGCGACGATCCTGAATCCGGAGATCGGATACGAGGCGGCGGCGGTGGTCGCCAAAGAGTCGGCGGCGACCGGAAAGCCGCTCCGCGACATTATCATCGAGAAGAGAATTCTCTCCCCGAAAGAGGTCGATGAAATCCTCGATCCGGTGAAGATGACGGAACCGAGCGCCTAACGATCGAATGTAGGGGCGGACCTGCGTGTCCGCCCTCTTCCCCTTCATTCACCCGAGTCAGGGCGCGCATATCGGTGCGCCCCTACGAAACCCGATGGACATGATCGATCCCGCCATTGAGGACTATCTTCATCATCTCCTTCCCCCGCGCGAGCCGGTCGCGGCGGAGATGGAGGCGCTCGCCGAAAAAAACCGATTCCCTATCGTCGGACCGCTCGTTGGAAATCTTCTTCGCGAACTCGCCTTGATTCACCACGCGGAGCGGGTGTTGGAGCTCGGCTCCGGCTTCGGCTACTCCGCCTATTGGTTTGCCAAGGGGCTTTCCAAGACGGGACGGGTGATCTGCACGGAAGGCTCCGCCGACAGGATCCGGCAGGGAGTAGACTTCCTTCGGCGGGCGGGGTT
>JAHFEM010000300.1:1967-4081 GCA_023248505.1 Nitrospirota bacterium | reverse complement strand
CCGTTCAGAGCCCTCGCGACCGATCAGGCGACCACCGATTTTCATTGCGTGACCACCTGGAGCATTTTCGATGCGCGTTGGGAAGGGCTCTTCTTCAGAAAGCTATTGGAGCAGGTCCAGCCCACCCCGGACGCAAAATTCGTCTACTTCACCTCCTACGACGGCTACGCCACCAACCTCCCCCTCTCCGTCTGCGCCGAGGCCGATGTTCTGCTCGCCCACCGGTGGAACGGCCAGCCGCTCTCGAAGGAGCATGGCGGCCCGGTCCGGATGGTCGTCCCCAAACGATACGCCTGGAAGAGCGCAAAGTGGATCAAAGAAATTCATTTCATGCAAAACGACCGGCTCGGATTCTGGGAGATGCGCGGCTACTCCAACACCGCCGACCCTTGGACTGAAGACCGCTACGCACGTTGAAGAGAGAAGAAGCTGTCAGCTGTCGGCATTCAGCGACCAGCTTAAGGATTAAAATAAAAACGGGGCAATCAACGTTCCGCCTTGAGCGGCCCGTAGGCTGAGAGCTGACGGCTGATCGCCGACAGCTTATTTATCGACTATGACAGAGCAACACGGAAAAAGCGCGGCGATTATCGTTATCGGCAATGAGATCCTTTCCGGAAAAGTGGAAGATCTCAATTCCCCCTACCTCTCCCGCGAGCTGCGGGCGCTGGGGGTCAACGTTCAGCGGATCACGGTGGTTCCCGACCAGGTCGATTTCATTGCAGAAGAGATCATACTTTGCCGGAACCGGTATCAACTTCTCTTCACGAGCGGCGGAGTGGGGCCGACCCATGATGATGTCACCATGGAAGGGATCGCAAAAGGGGTGGGAAAGCCGCTGATCCGCCATCCGATCCTCGATCGAATGCTCAGGACGGTCTATGAGGGGGCGCTCAATCCGGCGCAAGCGAAGCTGGCCGATGTCCCGGAAGGGCTTGAGCTCCTCCATGCGGAAGGGCTTCGCATCCCGGTGCTTCGTTTTCAGAATATCTACATCTTTCCGGGAATCCCCGATTTATTGGTCCGGAAATTCGAAGCGATCAAAGAGCGCTTCAGAGAAACGCCCTTCTATCTCCGAAAGATTTTCCTCACCGGAGATGAAGCGCTCGTCGCCGACGATCTTAACAAAGTCCTGCGCCTCTTCCCCCGCCTTCTCCTCGGATCCTACCCGATCCTCCACCATCCCGAATACAAGGTGATCCTCACCCTCGAATCCAAAGATAAGAGTTACCTCGAAGATGCGACGCAGTCGCTTCTCTCCTTCTTGCCGAAAGAATTGATCCTGAGGCTGGAATAACTTCAATGAAAAATCAAAAGCGAACAACGAGGACAAGGATTTTTGCCTCTCGCCCTTCCGGCTTCGACTCCTCATTGCTTTTTATCTCGCTCTTTCGATCAGCTCGATCTCATACTTATCGGGAGCCTCGATGAAGGCAAATCGGCTCCCGGAGGAGGAGACGGTCGGACCGTCGGTGATCGGAACCCCTTTTGACTTGAGATAAACGATCATCGTATCGAGCTGGTTGACCTCGAAAGCAAGATGGACCAAATCTTCCTGAACCTGCACCGGGCCGCTCGCCTTGTATTCGCAGAGCTCGATCTCCTCTTGGCTTCCCGGCACCGAGAGGAAGGCCAGCTTGGAGCCGCGCGGAGATTCATGCCGTTCGGTCACTTTGAGGTCGAGGATATCGGTAAAGAAGTGAATCGCTTGATTTAAGTCTGAGACGCGCAATCGGGTGTGCAGCAGCCGTTTAATCATCGCTTCGCCTCCGAACGATTAGGGCGGACACACCGGTCTGCCCTGCCCGTCTATCCTATTTCGATCGCGTCTTGATTGAAGATTGCATGAGGCTATCGGCCTGTTCCGGATAGAATCCGTCGTAGCCGTTTCGCTCCGTCAATTCCAGAACGGAAAATGCCTCTCCCTCGCGGACTTCGGATGCCGTAAAGATCTGGCGTAATCGCGTCCCGCGGTTGCCGACCACCGCGCCGGAGAACTCGACCCCCCGTTTCTGAAGCGCCGCGACGGCTTGATCGATATCATTCACGCGGACGGCGACATGATGGAGCACCTGGTCGCTGAATCGGGCCACCCAGGCGGGGATGATGCTTTT
>JAHFEM010000300.1:0-1957 GCA_023248505.1 Nitrospirota bacterium | reverse complement strand
GTCATAGGCCTGGTCGACGAAAAGAGCCGGATAGTGAGGCCGCCGATAGACCTTGGCCCACCACCCCTGATCGGGATACTCGACGATCTCTCCCTCGAAGCGATATCCTGTTTTCAAAAACGGCTCCGCACGGCGATCGACATTCATGCAGCGGATGGTGATGTGGTCGAGGACCAACGGCCAACCCTGTTCCCGGCACGCTTCGGCATAGATCCGGGCCGCTTCATTTCCATCAAAAAATGTCTCGATCATTTTTTGAACCATCGGGTCATCATAGGTAGGAAGGGCCTTGTCTTCCATCGTTTTTCTCCAGGTTCTTTCCGAATTATACGGCCTCATCCTCAACTTGTAAAGACAAGCATCCGTCCCTTCAAAAACCGGCTTAATCGCATTGTATCCTTTTCGACCGGGAGGGGTCTAGTCCTCTTTTAGGCCCTCTCCGTTCGTGGGATCAATCCTCGGCGGCTACTTGACACCTGCTGCGTTGCACCCTACAATCGCCCCATGAAAATCGGACAACGGATTCTCATCGGGATACTTCTTTCAATCAGTTTGTCACACACTCCCGTCGTTCTCTCAAAAGAGACCCCATCCGGGATGGTCCTGATCCCCGCCGGAGCGTTCTGGATGGGGATCGACAAGCTTCCCCCCGACACCCCCTGGGGCCAGGAAGACGCCAAGCCGAAACATGAGGTGACCCTTCCCGATTATTATATCGACCGGACCGAGGTGACCTACGGCGATTACAAAAAGGTAGACCCTAAACTAAAAATCCCGGGCCGGACGGAGTCGTTTCCGGTGACGGATGTGACGTGGTTCGAGGCCGACAACTATTGCCGGGCCGTCGGAAAGCGTCTTCCGACCGAGACCGAATGGGAGAAGGCGGCGCGCGGCGCCGACGGCCGGGCCTATCCCTGGGGAGAGGGGTTCGATCCGAAGAAGACGAACGTGGGCACCTCCCCGATGCCGGCCGGCGCCACCCCGCAGGACCGAAGCCCTTATGGAGTGCTCGACCTGTCGGGAAACGTCTCGGAATGGACCGACAGCTGGTATCAACCCTATCCCGGAAACAAGTACAACTCGCCCGACTACGGTCTGCTTCAGAAAGTCGTCCGCGGAGGCTCCTTCAACTCGGACCGGCATTTCGCCGACGAGATGTTCACCCAGGTCACTTTCCGGAATTACAATCGCCCCGACGCTTCCGGTCCCGACAACGGCTTCCGCTGCGCCCTCTCGGCCCCGTCATCCAATTCGAAAGACGAGAAACGCCGATGACCGAGGCGCTCCTCCTCGGAGCGATCGGCGCGGTCGCCGGGGTAATGGCCGGCCTGCTCGGCATCGGCGGCGGCGTCGTTCTGGTCCCGGCGCTGATTTTTCTTTTTCAGGCGCAGGGAGTCTCGCCGGAACTCGTGACCCAGCTCGCCGTCGGCACCAGCCTCGCCGTCATCCTCTTCACCGGGTCGTCCAGCGCCTGGACGCATCACAAGAATGGAAAGGTCGATTGGACCGCGGTCCGCGGGATGTCGTTGTTCATCGTCGCCGGGACCCAGGTGGGGGCCTTGCTGGCGGGAGCGCTCCATGGGGCGACCCTCAGGCGGCTCTTCGGTCTCTTTGAATTTGTGATTGCCGCGCGAATGCTCATCGTCGCGGAACAGAAACCCGCCGGGCGGCCGATCTCGACGGCGTGGGCCTATTCTCTCGGCGGACTTGTGATCGGGGCGGTCTCCTCCCTCTTCGGAATCGGCGGGGGGACACTGACCGTTCCCCTCCTCGTCTATCTTCTCGACCGCCCGATCAAAGTGGCCATCGGAACCTCGAGCGCGCAAGGGGTGATCATCGCCCTCTTCGGAACCTTCGGCTTCATCTATCAAGGCTGGGGACACTCCGCCCTTCCCGCCGATGCATGGGGATATGTCTCTCCCAAGGCGGCCCTCGTGATTGCAATCACCAGCACGCT
>JAHFEM010000299.1 GCA_023248505.1 Nitrospirota bacterium | reverse complement strand
CCAAGGCCAGACGGCCTTCCTTCAGGGGTTGGTCAAGGCGGTCCTCGATCAAGGGCTCGCCTTCCCGGCCTTTGTCGAGAAATATCCTGCGGCCTATGAAGCGCTTCGCCGAAGCGTCGCCGGCCTCTCCGAAGAAGCGCTCGCCCGGGAGAGCGGATTGGCCTGGGAGAAGATCGCGGAGGCGGCCGCGCTGCTGGCGAAATCAAAACGGGGAACCCTCCTCTGGGGCGAGGGAATCGTCGCGCACCCGGAGGGCTATCAAAACGTCCTCCGCCTGATCGACCTCGCATTGCTGACCGGCCTCTTGGAAAAAGAAGGGGCCGGCATTCAGCCGATCTGCGAGGAGAACAATGAGCAGGGGTCGGTCGACATGGGCGGGGCGCCCGAGCTCCTCCCCGGCCAGCTTTCTTATGCGTCGGAGAGCGAACGGGCGCGGTTTAGATCGGCCTGGCACGCGGAGCTGCCCGAAGGGATCGGCGCGACCCTTCCCGAGATTTTAGAGCGGGCCGAGCGGGGCGAGATCAAAGCGCTCTACCTCGTCGGAGAGAATCCGCTGGGGACCCTCCCCGTCTCGATGCGGGTCCGCGAAGCGCTGGAGCAGGTCGATTTTATCGTCTGCCAGGATCCCTTCCTCACCGAGACCGGCGAGATGGCCGACTTCGTCCTCCCTGCGGCCGTGGCCGCCGAGAAAGAGGGGACCTTCACCGATGTCGAGGGAAATATCTGCCGGGTCGCCCCCGCGTTTGATCCGCGCGGCGAAGCGCGCCCCGACTGGAAAATCTTCTGCGATCTCTCCAAGCAGATGGGCCACCCGCTCCAATACAAAGGGCCGGAAGATATCGGCCAGGAGATCGCCAAGCTCGTTCCCGGTTACTTCCGGAATGAGCGGCCGGCCCCCCGCATGGAGCGCTACGCGGAGGATGCGTTCGTCGCCGAGATCGCAGGAAGATATCGCCCGACCGAACGGGAGACGGATGCGTCGTTCCCCTTCTCGCTCGATCTGGTCCAGGTGCTCTATCACTCCGGGAAACTGACGACGCGGGATGCCGGCCTGATGAAAATCGACGACAAAGCGCTCCTCCGGATCGGCGCCGCCGATGCCGAGGCGATGGGGCTGAAGACAAACGACACGGTCAAGATCAAGTCGCCGCTCGGCCAGACGGAGGTCTCGGTGGAGGTCTCGGAGGCGCTCCCGAAGGGACGGCTCCACTTCCCGACCCACTTCAACCGGCCCAACGTGAAGGATCTCCTGGCAGGCCCGGTCGACCCGGTGACCCATGTCCCCTATTTCAAACAAGGAGCGGTCGCCCTCGAGAAGGTCTGGAAGGTCCAATTGACGGTCATGCCGGCAGAGACGACAACGGAAGAAACGAAATAACGGAGAGCCCGTGACATTCTTGGAATTGGTCGACAAGATCTTCTTCAAAGAAATCGCCAAGGCGATGAAGCTCACCTTCAAGCATATGTTTGTCCGGGAAGTGACGCTGCAGTACCCGCATCAGAAGCTGGTCCTTCCGGACGCCCATCGGGGCGCCCTCTGCCTGCTGAAGTATGAGGACGGCGCCGAGCGGTGCGTCGGGTGCGATCTCTGCGAGGCGGCCTGCCCCTCTCATTGCATCAAGGTGGTCAGCAGCGAGGTCCAGGACGGTCAGGTGCTTCGCCGGATCGCCACCGCGTTCGACATCGACATCACCAAATGCGTTTTCTGCGGTTTCTGCGTGGAGGCCTGTCCGGTCAATGCCCTCGGGATGACAAAGCTCTTCGAGTATTCGACAGACAACAAACGAAGCTTGATCTTCGATAAACCGAAACTCTATGAGATCGGAGAGAAGCACTATTCCGACGCGAAGGCCTACTTGGTGGCGCACAACCAAGAGAAGGCCGATGAAACCGCCCGCGAATACCGGTATAAGTTTCCAGCTTATGTCAACGGGGCGGAGGTGAAAAACGAGGCCAAGCAGGAACCGGCCAATGAGCCGGCGCCCAAGTAACCTCTCCCCTTTGCTCGCCCCGGAAGGGTGTCGGGGGCAAGATGGAGTAGTGGATGTCAGGATGGGCGGGGTAGAAAGCAAACGCTCCCTTCCCTCCCCCCTCCTTACAAAGGGAGGGGAAACAGAAAATAGTTTCATAACCCCAAGGATTGAATGGCACAGCTTTTATTTTTTCTTTATTTTGCGGGGATGGCCCTCTTCTCGTCCGTCTTGACGATCGGCCTTCGGAACCCGATTTACTGCACCATCGCCCTCCTCTCCACCTTTATCCATGTGGCCGGCCTCTTCGTCCTCCTTCACGCCGAATTCATCGCCGCCATTCAAATTATTATCTATGCCGGAGCGGTCCTCATCCTCTATCTCTTCGTCCTGATGCTCCTCGATCTGAAGAGCAACGAGAGCTTCCTCCACCGCCAATCCTGGATCGCTCTCTTCTTCGGCCTGGTCATCCTGGCGGAGATTCTGGTGGTTCTCTTCAAATCGCCGATCCTGGAAAAGACCGGCGCCGTCGCCGTCGCGGCGGCCCCTGCGATCGGAAATACCGAGGCGATCGGGCTCTCCCTCTTCAACGAGTATCTCCTCCCGTTCGAGATGGTCGGGATTATCCTCCTCGGCGGCATTATCGGAGCCCTGGTGTTGGCCAAGCAGCCCCGGCCCGCAGCGCCGGTCGGCGGCAACGGCGCACACCATGCCGACCTGCCGTCGATTCAGCCGGCGGCGCCGGTTCAGGAAGGAACGCCGGAAGAGGTCGGCGCCCGCAGCGGACAACCCTTTGACAAGATCGGATCGCTTTAAGATGGTCCCGTTGTCCTATTACGTGATTGTCTCCACGGTGATGTTCGTCATCGGCCTCGTCGGGGTGTTGATCCGCAAGAACTTTTTGATTATTCTCTTCGCCATTGAGTTGATGCTGAACGCCGCCAATATCAATCTGGTCGCCTTCTCGCACTATTTCCAAACGGTCAGCGGACAGATCATCTCGCTCTTCATCATCACCATTGCCGCCGCAGAAGCGGCGATCGGTTTGGCGATCATCATCGTCCTCTTCCGGAAAAAAGCAACGACGAATGTCGATGAAATCAGTTTGTTGAAATGGTAGCGGGCACTGTAGGGGCGGACCTATGTGTCCGCCCGGTTTTTACGACGGCCGAATAAAGAGCGGGCAGGCACACAGGCCTGCCCCTACGAACGTCTCTGGGAATATAAAGAGGTTTCCTTGGAAGCAATGAGCGACATCAGGCCCTTGTTGGCCGTCCTCGTTTCGATGATCGCGGTCGGTTTGATTATCGCCTCGGATAAAAACCCGAATGTCCGGGAGGGATGGTCGATCGGCGCGGGAATTCTCAAATTCCTCATCGTGATGTCGATGGCGCCGGCGATCCTCTCGGGGCAGACCATCGAGTACACCCTCTACACCTTCCTCCCGGGGCTCGACATCAAATTCCGGGTCGATCCGCTCGGGATGGTTTTTGCGACGATTGCGTCGGGGCTCTGGATCATCACCACCTTCTACTCGATCGGCTACATGCGGGGGACGCATGAGAAAAAGCAGACCCGCTACTTCGCCTGCTTTGCGATCAGCGTCTCAGCCGCCATCGGCGTCGCCTTCTCCGCCAATTTGCTGACCCTCTTCATCTTCTACGAGTTCCTCAGCCTCGCCACCTTCCCGCTCGTCAACCACAAAGAGACGGCGGAATCGTTTTTGGGGGCGAGGAAATATCTGATCTATCTCGTCGGCGCCTCCAAGACCTTCCTCCTGGCGGCGATCATCCTGACCTACAATATCGCCGGGACGCTGGAGTTCTCCAAGCACGGCCTCTTCGCCGGGAAGGGGACCCCGTGGATGCTGGTTCTGATCTATTTCTTCTTTATCTACGGCTTCGCGAAGGCGGCGATCATGCCGATGCACGCCTGGCTCCCCGCGGCGATGGTCGCGCCGACCCCGGTTTCCGCCCTGCTCCACGCGGTGGCGGTCGTGAAGGTCGGGGTCTTCTCCGTCCTGCGGGTGATCTTGTACGTCTATGGAACCGATTTGATGGGCCAGCTTCATCTGGGCGTGGCGACCGCCTATCTCGTCTCGTTCACGATTA
>JAHFEM010000298.1 GCA_023248505.1 Nitrospirota bacterium | reverse complement strand
TTTTCTTGGTTTTGATTTTGAGGCTTCCTTTTAAAGGATACAATCCCTCGAATGAGGTATTCTAGAGAAGAAGGAGGATTCCGACCGATAGATGTTTATCTCTTTTCATTCCAGATTACTCCTTTTGTGGGGTTGCTCCTGGTCCAAACACCAGCGCAGAATGACACTGTGAAGTCGTTGCATGTTCTATTTCTGGAGAGAAGTTAAAATCAATCATTCTGAGACGGTTGAATAAATGGCGGCGTTTCTCGGAATCTCACTCTGGATCGCATTGGCGACCGTTGTCCCCGGTCTCGTCACGATGGCCGCGATTTATGGGGCATTTGCACTGATCAGTCCGTTGTCGATCGGATCGGATATCGCGGATTTGAAAGGCCTCAATGAATGGGTCTATGCGGGAGCAGCCATCACCACCATGGTCTTAACTCAGTCCGTGGGGATTCTGTTAGAAGGAATCCTGGTCCATCAGCACTGTCTGGGGCCCTTGAAAAAGGAGGTCGATGTCCCGGAGGGGATCGATCCATGCGGCTTAACAAAATTTTCGCTGGAGCCCTATTCCGAGTATGACGGTCTTTATCTACTTTTGGCGGAACTCCGAGAAAATTAAGACTCGCAGGGCCATCTCCAGCGCGCCATCGCTCAATTTTTTCTCACGAACAACACGATGGTTTCATTTACAGGCGGAATTCTCGCAGCCATCTTAGTGATGTGGTATGCTGAAAAACCCAATTTAACGGCAGGGTTTATTTATATCGGGGCTCTCACAGTCTGCATTATGGTCACTTACATGGTGGCCCGAATACGGTTCATGGTGATGGCGAAAGCGCTGTGGGTGGCAAGGAGAAGGAGACTTGAGCCGGCACGCGGAGAGAGTGAAAAAGTGTTTTCTTCCGTGATCGGTGAATAGCTTTCGAATACATCTAAAATGGAAGAGTATTGACTTCACTGAAGAGGGGGCGGCTTTTTTCGAGGCAATCCTCATCCCCTTCAAGGTTTCACCGAAGACACACTTCTGGACAATTCTTTCCGGGTCGGGGAAGAAGCTCACCAATAGATTAACCAATTCATGGCGCTCGGCAATATCGAAATCCTTCCTTATTTGTTATCGGTTATTGCCGGGAACGCCCATTCCCCACAATATTATCCCTTGACCCTTAGGGTCCGCTGGTATATCGTAGCCCGGAGATTTGACGATACTCCGGGGATCAAGAAACTTGAAAGAGGATCACAGGAGCACAAACGGAAGACTTGCGACGGCCGATCGGCCCGATTCCGATCCGGAAGACTTGTCCTCCGGCCGGCGCCTTCCCCTCAAAGGACAGGATTTAAGTTCCTTTATTAAAGTATGGCTGGCCTTCGTGGACAATCTTAGAACTTTTTATATTGAGCTTTCAGTGACATAGAATGATTTAGCAGTCCCCGTCATTTGTCCCAGTTCAAGAGATCGCTCCTGAAGCGAGCAGTATGAGAGCACCGATTGACGGACTATTTTCACCCACTGCTCGAATGATCCTTCACTCCTTTCAACACGTCCACAGAAAATATGCCAAACCCAACGTTCGCCTTACGGAATCGGTGGATATTGAGGCTTCCCGATACCCGTTGAGAAACGATATCTGAGGTCTGGAGGGGAATCTGACAGATAGGGACGTTTTCCGATTGCACCCGCATCAAGCGGATCCAATCAGCGGTCTCACTCATCAGAATCATCAGCAAAGCATCGCAGCTCCCATTTTTACCTGCACAAAACTCTGAATGTCACCCCCGCGCCCAGTCGGCCACAAACATCTGAGTTCTAAGGTATACTTAAAAGGCTAATCCTCTCAAGATCGGAAATCCGCGTCGTAACAGCATGATTCATTAAAGTTGGGTCGTCATGATTCTCACAGAAGATGATCAATCAGTAAAGCGTTTGAATCAGTTCCTCGCGTTTTCACTGGAGGGGAACCGATACGCGCTTCGCCTCTCCGTGGTGGATAAAATCGTTCGCGTTGTGGAGGTCACTCCTCTTCCGAAAGGACCGGAGATCGTCCTCGGCATTGTCAACGTATATGGAATCATCATCCCTGTCGTCAATATCCGCAAGCGGTTCGGCTTGCCGGAGCGGCCGATCCATCTGAGCGATCAACTGATCATTGCACATACCCCGAGCCGGCCTGTTGCGCTGATCGTGGATGCGGTGAGCGGCGTCGTTGAGCGCCGGGAACAGGAGCTGATCGCTGCGGAGAAGATCCTCCCCGGCCTGGAATATATCGAAGGCGTCGTAAAATTCAAAGATGGAATGATTTTCATTCACGATCTCAACAAGTTCCTTTCCTTGGAAGAGGAAAGGGCGCTGAATGAGGCGATGAAGAAAATCTGAACGGGGGAGGAGAAACATTAAGCCATCTGACATCGAGCTCTCTCATCTCAGTGATTTTATCGCTTCTCACATCGGTTTGCGTTTTCCAAGAGAACGTTGGCGCGACCTCGAAAGGGGAATCGCCGCCGCCGCTCGGGAACTGGGCTTTCTGGATGTTGGATCCTGTATCCGATGGCTTCACTCCTCCCCGTTGACGCGACGCCAGACAGAGATTCTAGCAAGCCACCTCACCGTCGGAGAAACCTATTTCTTCAGGGAGCAAAAGAGCATCGCGGTCCTTGAGGAATCGATCTTTCCCGAGCTCATACGGACTCGCCACACGGCAGAACGATCCTTAAGAATCTGGAGCGCGGGATGCTGCACGGGTGAAGAGCCCTACTCCATCGCGATCCTGCTCGACAAACTGATTCCCGATCTGCGGCATTGGAACATTACAATTCTGGCCACCGACATTAATCCCCGGTTTCTTCAGAAGGCTTCCGAAGGGCTGTATACCGAATGGTCCTTTCGCGATAGCCCCTCCTGGATTAAGGAGCGGTATTTTGAAAGAAAAAAGGGGGATCGTTTTGAGATCTCTCCAGAGATCAAGAAGAAAGTTACATTCTCCTATCTGAATCTGGCCGAAGATGTCTATCCGTCGCTGACAAACAATACCAATGCGATGGATATCATCTTTTGCCGGAACGTGCTGATGTATTTTGCTCCGGAGCGTGCGAAGAAGGTCGTCGATCGTTTTTACCGCTCTCTGATTGACGGCGGGTGGCTGATCATCAGCCCCAGCGAAACTTCACAGGCGCTTTTTGCGCAGTATGCAACCGTCAATTTACCCGACGTCATTCTCTATAAGAAGGAGAGCGATCCATTGAGGACGGCTCCATCGGCGGAAGCGTTTTCCTCTCTATCGGTTGAAGCGCCGGAGGCTTTATTTCACCCGCAGGCTCATTTCATTTCGGAACCGGCGGCAGAGCGTGTCTTTACCCAAGAAATGGAAGCGTTTCTTCCGTTGGAAGATCAGAAACAGGCAACGGCGGAATCCCGGCCGGCTTCCTATGCCGAAGCCGCAGCGTTGTATGAACGAGGCCGTTATTCGGAAGCGTCTGAGAAAATCGCCGTGGCGCTTAAAGATTGTCCCGATGATGCGAAGGCGATGGTTTTGATGGCCAGGATCTACGCCAACCAAGGCAGCCTTGCCGAGGCGCTCCAGTGGTGTCAGAGAGCGATTGCCGCAGACAAACTGTCCGGGGAGGGCCATTATCTGCTGGCCACCGTCCTCCAAGAGCAAGGTCGCATTGCGGAAGCGGTCCTCTCCCTGAAGCGGGCGCTTTACCTTGACCCCGGCTTTGCATTGGCGCATTTTGCCTTGGGAAATCTGACCCGACAGCAAGGCAAACTCAAAGCGTCGGAAAAACATTATGCGAATGCCCTCTCCCTTTTGAAGGCACACCGGCCGGAAGAGGTGCTGTTGGCGTCCGATGGAATAACGGCCGGGAGACTCGTGGAGATCATTCGATCGACGATGTTTAAGGAGACGGTCGCGTGAAGAACCGAAAGACAACCCCGCGGCGGAATCAGACCACACCCCTCGATTGGGACGAGGTCCGCCGCCGCGTCGAAGCCACACAAGCAGCGCTTGAACAAAGATTGACGCCGACGCCCGATGAACAGCGAGAAATCCTCAAAATCCGGGCCAAGGCGCTGGCTCAGGAGCCCGGAGCAAAGA